>CAYNXN010000065.1:0-7842 GCA_964401175.1 uncultured Dehalococcoidales bacterium
CAGTCTATCAGAGGACTCCAATTCACACTGGTACTGATTTCGGGGGGAAGGTCACGAGTAGAAAGGAGAACCCGCCATGAAAGAACTTGGTTTGCCCAAGAATAGGATTCGCGCTGCACTTCCTTATAAGGGAGGTCGCCCTGAGATAGGGCGGGAAATCCTTGGCGAAGCCCTCTATCACATGAACTTCACTGACGTAACAGGACTAATCATCTTCGCCGTCAAGGACATGATTGCCGAGGGGATAGCCGCCAACAACATGGAACTCACGAGACAACTGACTGAGGAGATTGAGTGTCTTCGTAAGGAACTTCGCCGTCAATGATCTCGGCCAAGCCCCACTGCACAAACAAGTCCACAATCTCGTCCGGCGAATAGAGCTTCGTGAACGGGCACTGCCCCGGACACGGACCCTGTTCTGCCATCACTCCTCCTGGCTGGGGATTCCCAGTGGATGCACATGCAGGCACTGCCCCTATTTGTTTTGAGGGATAATCGCCGAGTCTGAGACCGGACGGATGGAGCAGTGTGAGGCGCAGACAGCCGTTGATCAGGAGGAAGTCTGGTCCGATACGGAAGTGGTGAGGGCGAGATCAAGTACCGAGAACGTCACGCCGGCCTCGCTCAAGCGGTCCGACACCCTGGGGAGTTCCGATTCGGAGCACACCAGCAGCGAGGCTTCGCCGGACGAAGCGGCGTCGATCACCGCTTCGATCGGGGCCCAGCGGTGCAGCGGCTCAACACCGGCGATGCCGAGCGCCACCAGCGCCTCGACTCCCATGGCCGCCACCAGACGAGACTCACCGGCGATACGGCGAAGCCGCGCACAGTCAACCCCGCGCGAACCACCGTACTGCACTGCCGGAGTCACGGCCACAAACACCTCGGCGACAAGCAGCGGAATGATGCCCTGGATTCCGGTGACACCGACATCCGTGCCCTCCCTGGCCGGAGCCACCACAACCCCGCTCGCCGGGTCATCCTCGCGCCACTCGCATGCATGCAGCACGCCGTGGCGCATCTCGAGGCTGACCTTCGTGCCCTCATCGAGGTCCACGTCGGCCACCGCCGCAGTGACCGTGATATCTCTCACCAGCCTGGAGACGCGATCCGCGTACGACTGCAGTTCGCGCGTGTGCCGCAGCAGCCAATCCACGCCGGACGGCGTCACCGCATAGCTGGCGCGGCCGCGCGACGCCACCATTCCGGCGGCAACCAGATCCCTCACCTGCTCTGACACTGCCTGGACCGTGAGTCCGAGCTCACGGGCGACGTCCTTCTGCTGTACTGAGGGTTGACGCGAGGCGATCTCCACCAGCACGCGAAAGCGCGTCGAGATACTTCGAGCCACAGGCGCCGACCTCATAGCTGCGTCCGCATTATACACCGGCAGGTGTGCACTCCAGGGTGTTCCCCGGGGCCGCGCGCGGAGCGGCTGCGGACTTCAGCCACGGCCGATGGATGCGGGCAACGCCGGCGGCGCCGACGGACACATGCGGCGCAGCGCGCAGCCGGTGCAGCGAGGAGTGCGCGCAAGGCACGTCCGCCTGCCGTGCTCGATCAGCAGCAGATGGAAGCGGTACCGGTCGACGGGCGGTACGATGCTCTCGAGCTCTTCGTGGGCGGCGTCCGCGCTGACACGCGGGCCGATGAGACCAAGCCGCCGCGCCACACGATGGACATGCGTATCCACCGGCATGGCCGGCATGCCGAGCGAAAACAGTAGCACGCAACTCGCCGTCTTGAGCCCCACTCCCTGAAACGACACCAGGTACCGCCGCGCCGCCTCAAGATCCTGCCGCCCCAGGAACGAGAGGTCGAGTGAGCCGTTCTCACGCAGCAGCCGCGTCAAAAGACCATGGATCCTCACGGACTTGATGCGAGACAGTCCGGCGCTGGCGATAGCCTGCTCGATCTCCTCCACACGCGCTGAAGCCACCGCTTCAAGAGAACCGAAGCGCGAAAGCAGGGACCGGAAGGCGCGATGCGAGTTGACATCAGACGTGTTCTGCGACAGCACGGTCTCCACCAGAACGTCGACAGCGCGTCCGCGGGAAACGAACTCGCGCCGGCCATAGGTCGCCTCGAGCGCCTCGACAATGCCGGTGACGTTCGCGGCACGGTCGTCCGACGCCGCGGCGGCGGATGGGCTCAAATCGATACGCACAATAGGCGTGGCACTACTACGTGGCATTGTGCTAGTCTACTCAACGCAGTGACGGTCAGTGTAGCACTCGATATCGACCCGGGCATAGATGACGCCCTCGCCCTGCTGCTCGCGCTCACGTCGCCGGAAATCAGGGTAGCCCTCATCACCACGGTCGCCGGGAACGGTCCTTTGCACCTGACCACGCGCAACGCCCTGCGGGTGCTCGACTACCTCGGCGCCGCCCACATCCCGGTGGCGGCCGGCGCCTCGCAGCCCCTGGAGAAACCGCTCCATGGCGCCCTGGAGTACCATGGATGCGACGCCCTTGGAGGTCTGCCGCTCCCGGAGAGTCGCCGGTTGACGGAGCCACGCGGGGCGGAGGACATGCTTTTCGACTTCGCCGCGTCCGCACCCGGGGACCGCATCATCATTGCCACCGGGCCGCTCACCAACGTGGCGCGCGCCTTTCAGAGGCATGAACACCTGCCTGCGATGCTGAAAGAGCTCATCATCATGGGCGGCGCTTTCCGTTTGACGCGCTTCGGCTGCGGCAACCAGACTCCGCATGCGGAGTTCAATATCTGGCAAGACCCCGACGCAGCCTACGCAGTCTTTCGCGCCGATGTCCCCATCACCATCGTGGGACTGGATGTGACAAGCGATCCCGCCGGAGCCCTCGACAGTTCCGATCTGGCGCGCCTGCGCGGCGGCAGCACGCGTCAGGCCGCGCTTGCCGCCGACCTCGTCGAGTTTGCCCTGCGCGGGCACCAGGTGTGCCACATGCACGACCCGCTCGCAGTGGCGGTGGCGCTCGAGCCCTCGCTGTTCGACTTCGTCAGTGGCTCCGTCGACGTAGTGACACGTGCTGATGTGGAACGTGGCAAGACGACGATTCACGCCGCCGAATCAATATCAAGCCGCAAGTCCCGAACGCGCGTTGCCGCTGCATTGGACGGCCCGCACTTCAAGCACCTCTTCCTCTCAAGGATGCTTGGGAACTGATATGGCCTCCGTGCTCGTCTGTGGCGCCATCAACTGGGACACCACCTGCCTGGTTCAGCATCTTCCCATGCCGGGAGAGGAAGTCACGTGCGATAGCGTGAGCCAGGTGCCGGGAGGAACGGGGGCCAACGCCGCCGTTGCCGCCGCCCGCATTCTCGGTCCTGACCAGGTAGGCCTCTTCGGTGCGCTCGGGCGCGACGACATCGGCCGCCTCCAGCTCGAAATACTTGAATCGGAAGGTGTAGCCTCTGATTCCGTCCTCCGGCTGAACGGACAGGCATCGGGCCACGCCTACATCTTCGTCGACCACACGGGACAGAACGTCATCGCCAGTGCCCTTGGCGCCAACTCAGCGCTCAACGTGCGCCACGCACGACAGGCAAGGCTCGCCACGCTGATGCAGAGGTGCCGTTGCCTGGCGCTGACCGACCCCCCGCTGGCGGTGGTGTTGCACCTGCTCGAGACAGCAGCGGCGCTCACTGTACCTGCTCTGTGGGACCCTGGCGTGGCGGTGAGGACAGGGTGGAGCGTCCTCGCCCCCATTGCGCGACGCGCCGATTCGCTCTTGCTGAACGAGGCGGAAGCGGAGCAACTGTTCGCAACGTCCGACCCGTCCACCATCCTGCATCGGCTGGACCTGAACTGCTCACCCAGAGCGATCATCCTGAAACAGGGTTCTCGGGGCAGCGTCCTGCTCGACTGCACCACCGGAGACTCCGACTATATCCCGCCGCTGCCGCTCATCCCGCTGGGGTTGAGCCCGATCTCCACCGTAGGCTGCGGCGACGTCTTTCTGGGTGTCTACGCTGCCTGCCTCTCCCGGGGCCACAAGCGGCAGGTCGCCCTACTCATGGCCTCGGCCGCCGCCGGCCTCAACGCCACGCGCCCGGAGACGCGAGGAGGCCCGACCGCAAACGAGCTGGAACGTCTTCTCACTGCAGCAGCGGCTGCGGGCTACCCGCTCGTGGCGGAAAGGGAGCCACCGCAATGAGTCATCCTCCGGGACCGGGCCGCGCGGTCACCTCGAGCCCGACTCCCGGATACAAGGCAGGCATCAGAGCCGGATTGAGGCGCGGCGTCCATCGCGGACTTCATGGCTTCGTCTGGATCATCAAGATACTGGCCCCGGTTTCGCTTGCCGTCGCATTGCTGGACTGGACCGGCTGGCTATATGCGCTCGATCCCCTCTTCAGCCCGGTGATGGCGCTCATCAACCTGCCACCGCAGGCAGCGCTGCCTCTGCTCACCGCTCTCTTCTCCAGCTTCTACGCTGCCGTGGGCATGATGCTGGTCATCCCGTTCACGCATGAGCAGTTCATTCTCATGACCATATTCATCTCCATCGCCCACATGATAGTCATCGAAGGGCTGATACAGCACAAGGCGGGAATGCATATCGCCGCAATTACGGCTGTTCGTCTGCTCACCGCGGGCGTGGCCGTGTACCTCGCCTCCCTCTTCTTCCCGGGCACGGCAACGCCGGTCGTCATGCCCGACGCCATCGGGCAGCGGATTCCTCTGACCGACGCGCTCATCGCCTGGATGCTCTCCACACTCGACGTGATGCTGAAGATACTGTGTATCATCGTTCCGGTCATGATAGTGCTGGAGACGCTCAAGGAGGTGGGGCTGACCGACCGCATCGCGAGGGCATTCCGACCCTTCATGGTGCTGCTGGGACTGACGCCAAATGTCGCCACGATGTGGGTCACCGGGACGTTCTTTGGCATCGTCTACGGCAGCGCCGTCATCGTTGAGGAGTCCACCAGCGGCAGGTTCACCGAGGACGAACTGCAGCGGCTGCACGTCTCGCTGGGCATCAGCCACTCCATGGTCGAAGACCCCGCGCTCTTCCTCGCGCTTGGCGTCGGCCTGCAGTGGTCGGTGTTGCCGCGGCTGCTGGCCTCCGCAATCGCCGTACACACCTACCGGCTGGCCCGGCGGCTCAATCCGCGGCTCACGCCCGTACCGGAACGCGAGCAGACGTAACCGCTAGAGCTCCGGCAGCTCCAGAGTCTTGTGGCGACTCGATGCTCCAGACGCCAGTCGCACCGAGCTCGGGGGAACACCGTAGTAAGCCGCTACAGCGCGAATCACCGCCTCGTTCGCCTTGCCTTCCCTCGGCGGTTCTTTGACCCGCACCACCAGGTGATTCTCCACCGCTTCCACGCCGGGGAGTCTCGAGTTCGCTTTCACCTCCACCCGGATCTTCACCTCACCTCCTGGCCCATACACGCTGCCCTTCCATCCGCTCCAGAGCAACCTCCTCCATGACATTATGCAGCGGCGTCTCACTGCGGCATAGCACGCTGAGGTAGTTATCGCTGGTTCCCGCATAGACCCCACATCCGGGCGCCAGTTCCTCTTCCCACAGCACCTGCACCCGTCTTCCCAGCCACGACGACGCGTACGTCTGCCGACTCTCCTGCGCCACCCGTTCCATTCCGGCCACGCGTTTCCGAATCAGCGGACCCGGCAACTGGTCCGGCATCGCGGCCGCCGGCGTGCCGGGACGGCGCGAGTACGGGAACACGTGGATGCGAGCGAAGCCCGCAGTGCGGCAGAAGGCAACAGTCTGTTCGAACTCATCGTCCGATTCGCCAGGGAAACCGACGATGACGTCCGTGGTGATGGCGACTCCGGGTACCGCAAGGCGCAGACGCCGGAGCGCATCGGCGTACTCGGCCGGATCATACGCGCGGCGCATCCGCCTGAGCACTGTTGCGCTTCCGCTCTGCAGCGCCAGGTGGAAATGCCGGCAGAGACGCCGGTCCTGCCACAGCGACAGCAGGGCGTCGGTGAGCTCACGTGGCTGTAACGAAGACAGGCGCAGCCGCCCCAATCCAGGCATGGCAAGCACCTCGGTCACCAGCCACGCAAGATCTACCGTACCGTCGCGGTAGGCCCCGATGCGTGTCCCGGTCAGGACGATCTCTCGATATCCAGCGTCGATCCGGGCTCGAACCGTCGAGAGCACCGTCTCGCGGGCAACAGACTGTTCTCCGATGCGCACGCGAGGCACGACGCAATAAGTACAGGGCGTGGCACAGCCTTCCTGCACCTTGACCAGGGACCGGGTGCGTCCGACGCGCGCGGCGGCGGCGACGTCGGTCTCCCGACCACGCCCCCCGGTCAGCCGCTCGGCAACCAGACTGGCGGCGTTCGCCTTCTCGTGATTGCCCAGCACCATGTCGGCCAGCAGCTCGAATTCAGCCCGTGCGCGCTGGACACCGCAGCCGCATGCGACCAGCAGCGCTCCAGGGTGCGTGCGCCGCACCATCCGCAGCCACTGGCGCGCCTTCCGTTCTGCCTCGGCAGTCACGGTACAGGTGTTGATGACATAGACATCGGCCGCGTCACGCGGACCAACTACCAGGCAGCCCTGTGCCTCAAAGGTGATAGCGTACTCCTGCAGTTCGGCCTGGTTCAGCTTGCAGCCAAGCGAATGGAGGGCAACACGAGGCTGAGAATGATGCACAACGAGCGATTATAGCCGCCACCCGCGGCAGCGACAACCCGCGCGACGCGGGTCAGCAGCGGCTGCGGCCAGCGCGGGACGCCGCATCACTGCGGAGGCGTATGGTATAGTAACTCGATTTGAGCAACGAGCCTTCCAACGCAGCCACCGGTACTTCCTTTCCAGCACACTGGCGGGTCAAGACCCCCGTTCCACCTGACTATGTGAACACCTCCGGCCAATCACGGCTGGTCGCCCAGTTGCTGTTCAACCGCGGCGTCCCGACCTCTGACATGCCGGCCTTCCTGCATCCGGGCGAGTTCGCGGCGCCGGACCCCTTTCTGCTGCCGGACATGGATGTGGCTGTTGACCGTATCTACCGGGCGATACGGAAGAAGGAGACCATCGGCGTCTTCGGCGACTTCGACGTCGATGGAATGACGGCTACCACGGTGCTGCACGACGGTCTCAGCAGGTTTGGCGTCAATGTGCTGACGCATATACCGAACCGCTTCAGGCAAGGTCACGGTCTGCACGCATCCGGAATCCAGGAACTCAAGGAGCGCGGCGCCTCGCTTGTCATCACCTGCGACTGCGGCATTTCTGACCTGCCGGAGGCCGACAAGGCGGCGAAGATGGGTGTGGACCTCATCGTCACCGACCACCATGTGCCGCTGGCGCGGCTGCCAAGAGCTGTGGCCGTCGTCAACGCCAAGCGGCGCGACAGCCGCTACCCCTTCACCGAGTTTGCGGGCGTTGGTATCGCCTTCAAGCTGATGCAGGCTGCATACAGAGGCTGGGATTTCGAAGCTGAGTTGGACAACCTTCTGGAGCTCGTTGCCCTCGGTTCGGTAGCTGACATGGTGCCCCTCACCGGTGAGAATCGCGCCATGGTGTATCGCGGCATTGAGGTACTCAACCGCACGACGAGGCCTGGCCTGCGGGAACTTATCAACGTCTCTGGCCTCACTCAGGGAAGCATCGCCTCCGGGGACATCTCCTGGGCACTCGGACCACGCATCAACTCATCGGGCCGCATGGACGACGCCAACATGAGTCTGCGTTTGCTGATGACATCGGACTCTGTCGAAGCACAGCGATTGGCCACCGAGTTGAGCGAGGTGAATAGCCAGCGACAACAGAGCACAGCCGACGTGTATGAGAGGGTCACCGAACGGTTGCTGGAGAAACGCGACCGCCTCCTGCTGTTCGACGCCGATCCATCGTACGAAGA
>CAYNXN010000066.1:0-7738 GCA_964401175.1 uncultured Dehalococcoidales bacterium
GATGGAATCTCGTGTCTGGAGTTCAGACGTGTGCTCTTCCGATCTGAGATTCCCACCAACCGCCCCATGATTCGCGAGGACTATGCCGACAGGGTCTACCGGGACGAGCAGGCCAAGTTCAATGCCGTCGCCCGGGAGGTGAGGCAACTGCACGAGTCCGGAAGACCCGTGCTCGTGGGGACGACCTCCATTGAGACGTCGGAGAGGATCAACGACCTCTTCATACGCAGCGGCATCCGTGCCCAGGTACTGAACGCCAAGAACCACGAGCGGGAGGCAGCCATCATCGCTGAGGCCGGTCGCCTCGGCGCAGTGACCGTGGCCACCAACATGGCCGGTCGTGGAGTGGACATAATCCTAGGCGGAACGCCCGAAGGCCGAGACACCGGCGAATGGCAGCAGGAGCACGATCGGGCGGTCGCGCTTGGTGGACTGGCGGTTGTGGGCACGGAGCATCATGAGGCGCGGCGCATTGACAATCAGTTGCGCGGCCGCGCCGGCCGGCAGGGGGACCCCGGTTCCACCTTGTTCTTCGTGTCGCTGGATGACGAAATCATGCGCCGGTTCGGTGGGGATCGCGTCAGGTCGGTGATGGACTGGGCCGGACTGGACGACGAAACGCCCATCGAGCATCCGATGGTCACCAGGGCGCTGACAAATGCCCAGGTACAGACGGAGGGGTACCACTTCGACATCCGCAAGCACCTCGTGGAGTACGACGACGTACTGAACAAGCACCGCGAGGTCATCTACGCGGAGCGCCGCAAGGTTATCGCTGCCACTGATCTGCGTGACAACGTGTCGTCGATGCTGCGAGAGCAACTTCGCGAGATCGTTGCCAACCGGGTGGACACCGACCTCGGTGAGATGGACCGCGAAGGACTGGTGCAGGACCTGCAGGCGTTCATGCCGGGGATTGCCGACCACGCTGGGCGGTTGTTTGAGTCGCTGCCGCCGGCCGACCTGCTTGAGGAGATGGTGCAGCGCGTCAACGACCTCGGGCTGCAGTTGTATCAGGCGCGCGAAGAGGAGCTTGGCGCCGACGCGATGCGCGTGGCGGAGCGTTTCGTGACTCTGCACGTCATCGACAGGCTGTGGATGGAGCACCTCACCGCCATGGAGTACATGCGCCAGGGCATCGGGCTTCGCGCGGTGGCGCAGCAGCAGCCGCTGGTGGTCTACAAGAAGGAAGGTCACGCGCTCTTTCAGGGAATGCTCGATGGCATCAGGCATGACGTACCGGCAAACATGTTCCGGGTCTCCGTGAAGCAGCAACAGCCGGCCATGCGCCCCCCCGTGCGACCTCAGGCGTTTCCGAAACCTGGCGCGGCCATCGCAACCGGCAAGAAAGTTGGTCGTAATGACCCGTGTCCCTGTGGTTCGGGCAAGAAGTACAAGCACTGCTGCGGCAAGTAGCCTGGACGGCAGGTCTCCCCGTGTTGTCTGGATGGTGAGGTGATGGCGGTTTCTGAAAGTGGCCGGGAGCCCATGGACAACGCATCCCTGGCACAAGTCTTTGAAGACATCTCGCGACTGCTCGCGGTCAACGAGGACAGCCCTTTCAAGATCAACGCGTACCGCACCGGCGCCCGGGCCATATCTGCGTATCCCGAAGAACTGCGTGACCTGGTTGCGCGGGGTGAAGACATCCGGCGTATTCCGGGCATAGGCGAGGCGATCGCAAACAAGACGGTGGAACTGCTCACCACCGGCCGTCTTGCGTTCTTTGACAGACTGCGTGAATCCTCACCGCCGGGAGTGTTGGAACTCATGCGTCTCTCCGGGATCGGTCCGAAGACCGCGGCACGCCTCTCGAGGGAGCTTGGAATCTCGAACCTGGACCAGCTCGAGACTGCGCTCAGGGACGGGGTGGTGAGTCAGCTTCCCGGTTTCGGCGACAAGAATGTGCACCGGCTTCTCTCCGAGATCGAATCGCATCGGCGGAGAGGCTCCGATCCCGTGCGCGAAGAGGGGCCGTCCGTCTGATCGACGTATGAGTCCGAGCGCGAACTGGCGGCTCATGCACCATTGCGGCAATCGGCGCGAACGATTGGAGCGTGTTCAGCGGGTTCCGTACTATACTGTTCGTCTATGGTCTCTGCAGACGCAGCACAGATAATCGCCGCTATGCGCGAATGCATCGTCTCGGGCGCCGATTGGTATGGCGCCATGTTGCAGGCGGTGCGCGAGTGGCCGCTGGCGGAGGAGGATGTAGATGGCGAGAGGTTCGTCTACATGCTGGATGGAGAGGCGCTTGACCTGCTGCGCCTCTGTGAGCGGCTCGCGCTGGCGGTCGACGGCCTAGTACCGGAAGATGAGTTGCTCGCCCTCCTGGCCAATGACCGTCCCCCCGGAGAGGGGGCTCAGAGCGATTTGAAGTCGCTGATCGGGCCAGAGAAGTACCGTGCGTATCTGACCTTCATCTACGGGGTGCTGGTGGAGCAGATGGTGGTGCACGCGGTGCTGGAGGACCTGCGCAAGCGACGGCGGGTGTCGGGCCTGACCCGTTACGATGCCGAACTGGACGAGGCGTACCTCTACGTCTACGGCCAGACCCGTGCCGCGCTGGTGCAACAGTTCGGGCAGGAGAAAGGCCTCTCCCGGCGAGGTGCGATGACGCTCACCAGAATGAAGGAATTCACCTACTGGCTCTTCAAGCTGCGCCTGCGCAGCTCGGACAAATCACGCGTCGCCAGCGACACCAAGCGCGCCCTCACCGTGCTCCACCGCTACACCGCCGCCTGTCGTCAGCGCCCCGCCCTCTAATCCAGCTCCTGCAACTCAGATCGCAGTCGCTGCAGCTTGTCCTGCAGGCTTTCCGCCAGTGAGCGCTGTCGCTCGATGACATCCGCGGGAGCGCGGGAGAGGAACGTCTCGTCCTGCAATCGCGAGGTCACGGCCTGAAGGCGGGATTCCGTGCTCGTCGCTTCCTTCTGCAGCTGGTCCCGCAGGCGGTCCGCGTCATCGTGAGTCGCGTCCGCCACCACGAGTTCCGCGTCTGTCAGGATGAGGGCACTCTGGCCGGCAGATGCCTCCACCCGTTCATCCCGGTGCTCCAGCGCGAGGATGTGTGTGCGGGAGAGCGCCTCGATGACCGGCAGCATCTGCTGCAGTTCAGCCAGGATTGTCCCCGTGTAGAGCCGTGCCTCAAGCCACCGCGATGGCTCCATCCTTCTTTCCGCGCGCAGGTTCCTCAGGGCGCGTACGATCTCCTGCACGGCTTCGATGGAGCGCTCTGCTGCTGTGTCCTCCCATTCGCTGCGTGGTGCGGGATAGGACGCCACCATGACTGAGCCGGGCGCATCGGTGCCCCTCCTGTCGGGTTGCAGGTGTTGCCATAGTTCCTCGGTGACAAATGGCATGAATGGGTGCAGCAGCCGCAACGAGATGTCCAGCACTGTGATGAGGTGCGGGGCGGGAGACGGGGAGTCCGCACTCGCCTCGGAGCGAAGCCGCAGCTTCGCCATCTCAATGTACCAGTCACACAACTCGGACCAGACGAAGTCGTGAATCTGTCGCTCAGCCTCTCCTATCTGGTACTCCTCCATGAGCGTCTTCACCGATGCTACGATGCGGTGTGTCCGGCTCAGAATCCAGCGGTCCTCCAGATTCACTCGAGGCGGCAGGGCGAACTCGTCCGCCGCCGCCTTGCGCCAGTCCGTGGTGCTCTGCAGCACGAATCGGGTGGCGTTCCACAGCTTGTTGACGAAATTGCGGGAGGCCTCCAGCTTGGCTGTTCCCAGCGAGAGGTCATTGCCGGGCGAATTGCCGGTGGTCAGCGCAAAGCGCAATGCATCGACACCGTATTTGGAGATGGCGTCATCGGGCTTGATGACGTTCCCTCGCATCTTGCTCATCTTCTGACCCTGCTCGTCGCGAATGAGCCCGTTCAGGTACACCGTGTGGAACGGGATCTGGCCCGTATCCTCAAGTCCCATCATGATCATCCTGGCAACCCAGAAGAAGAGGATGTCGTAGCCGGTCTGCATCACTGATGTGGGGTAGAAGTAACGCATATCCTCGGTGTCGTCCGGCCAGCCGAGCGTCGAGTGTGGCCACAAGCCCGAACTGAACCACGTATCCAGGACGTCCGGATCCTGCTCTATCCGGGTGCTGCCGCACTTCTCACATGCAGTGGGGGTCTCCACGCTGACCGTCAGCGCACCGCAGGCGAGGCAGTACCACACCGGGATGCGGTGGCCCCACCATAGCTGCCGACTGATACACCAGTCCTTGATGGACTCCATCCAGGAGAAGTAGACCCTGGTGAAGTGCTCAGGGATAATGCGTATCTCTCCGTTGCGCACCACCTCTATCGCTGCTTCTGCCAGTGGCGTGGTGTTGACGAACCACTGCGTGCTGATGCGTGGCTCGATGGGTGTGCCGCATCGGCCGCAGTGGCCGACCATGTGAGAGTAGGGCGTGATGCCGGCGAGCAATCCCTTGTCCTCAAATTCCCGCACGACGCGCTCGCGGCAGTCATCGCGATTCAGTCCCTCACATGCCCCGGCATGTGCATTCATCGTCCCGTCCGCGTGGAATACGTCGACATGCGGCAGGTTATGACGGTCGGCGATCTCGAGGTCGGTGGGGTCGTGGCACGGCGTTATCTTGAGCGCGCCGGTGCCGAAGGCGGGGTCCACCGCCTCATCGGCAATAATCGGGATTTCACGGCCGGAAACCGGCAGTATCACCGTGCGGCCAATGCTGTCCCGGTAGCGTTCGTCGGCGGGATTCACCGCCACCGCAGTATCGCCGTAGCACGTCTCCGGCCGGGTCGTGGCTATCGTGACGCTGCCTGCTCCGCCGGCATACGGATAGCGGAAGTGGTACAGATGTCCGGCCGTTTCCTTGTGTTCCACCTCAAGGTCGGACAGAGCCGTCTCACAGCGCGGGCACCAGTTCACCATGCGCTCGCCACGGTAGATGAGCCCCTTGCGGTACAGCCTGACGAAGGCGGTGCGGACGGCCCGGCTCGGCCCCTCGTCGAGGGTGAACGTATCTCGCGTCCAGTCGCACGAGGCGCCGATGAGGTGCTGTTGTAGCTCGATCGTCTTCCTGCTGCGTATCGCCCGCTCCCAGGCGCGCCTCAGGAACTCGTCGCGGCCGACCTGCTCTCGGGTGAGTCCTTCGCGGGCCAGATCCTTCTCGACGAGAACCTGTACCGCGATGCCCGAGTGGTCCGTGCCCGGCACCCACAGGGTCGGGTCACCCAGCATCCTGTGCCAGCGTATGAGGATGTCCTCCACCGTCATAGTGAGCGCATGTCCCACGTGAAGCTCGCCTGTTACGTTGGGTGGCGGCATTATGATGGTGAATGGCTTGCGCTGGTAGTCTATCTGCGGCGTGAAGTATCCCTGCGCCAGCCAGAAGTCATACCACTTCCTCTCGATGTTTCCGGGCTCGTAGGCCTTGGCCAGTTCTTTTCGTTCCAACTGCCTGTTCCTCTCTTTCGCGTCAGACGACACGACAGTGTTGAATTCTCAAGAGCATTCGCGAGTGGGGGCCGCGGCCGCTCTCATGAGAGCAGCGCTACTACGCGGTCGAGTACCCTGTCCGCTACCTCTCGCTTCGAGAGCAGAGGCAGACGGTCGATGTTGCCCGCCCGGTCCATGATGGTCACGCGATTGTACTCGGAGCCGAAGCCGCTGTCGCTGGCGGTGATGTCATTTGCGACGATGAGGTGGAGGTGCTTGCCCTCCAGCTTTGTGTGAGCGTTGCGTTCCACCTCGCTGCTCTCAGCGGCGAATCCAACCCGCACGAAGTCACCTTCGAGCGAGCCGAGGATATCGACGGTTCGCTCGAGGGCTATCTCCAGGGTTGCATGTTCCTTCTTAATCTTGTCGTCCGCGGGACGGGCCGGCCGAAAGTCGGCCACCGCTGCGGCCATCACCAGCGCATCGGCGTGACGCATCGCCGTACGGGTAGCCTCGTACATCTGCTGCGCTGTTAGGACATGCACGACCTCGGTGCCGGCCGGTGGTTGCAGTGCCGTGGGTGCGGTAACCAGGATCACGTGTGCACCGCGGTCGCGGGCCGCCTCCGCTAGGGCGTAACCCATCTTGCCCGACGAACGGTTGGTGATACAACGCACGGGATCGATGGGCTCCTGCGTGCCGCCGGCGGTGACAACCACGGTGTGGCCAGCGAGGTCTCCGCTGGCGCCGAGGGTCTTGAGCGTCCAGCCGACGATGTGCTCCACTGGAGACATCCGGCCGGCGCCGCGGCCGCCTGAGGCGAGTTCGCCCTCCTCGGGGCCCACCATCACGGCACCGCGTTCACGCAGCAGCGCGATACTGGCCTGCGTCGCGGCGCTGAGGTACATATTCTCATGCATGGCAGGAGCGAAGATGAGCGGCCCGCTGAACGCCATGGCAGTACAGCTCACGATATCGTCCGCCAGTCCATGACTGATTCGGGCGAGACAATCTGCGCTTGCCGGCGCGACCAGAATGGCGTCGGCCTCCGCTGCCAGGGAGACGTGGGGGATCGGCCCGGCGGCGCCGGATTGAAACAGATCGGTCACCACGGCGGAGCCCAGCAACGCCTCAAAGGTGAGAGGCGAAATGAAGCGTGTTGCCGCGGGAGTCATCATCGCGCGGACGGACACGCCGCGCCGCGACAGCTCGCGCGCCACCTCAACTGCCTTATACGCTGCGATGCTGCCGGTAACGCCCAGCAACACCCTGTACTGTTTCACCATATTCTCCGCCTACCGCTCAATGGTATTCATCTCGTGAATCAGGCGCAAGCCTATCAGCGAGAGGTCCGGATTGGATATCTGTATGGCGGGGACGATCTCCGCGAACATGTTGGCATAGCCCCCCGTGGCCACGACTATCGGCTGGGCTTCAAGCTCAGCGGTGATTTCACGGATTATCTTCTCAACCAGGCCGATGTAGCCGAACAGGATGCCGGATTGCATCGCGGTCACCGTGCCACGTCCAATGGCATGCTTGGGGCGCTGAAGGTCGATTCGTGGCAGCATCGCGGTGCGGCGAAAGAGCGCCTCGCTGGCGATGGTGATGCCCGGTGCGATGGCGCCACCCAGGAAGTCGCCGCCGGGCGAGACCACATCGAATGTAGTGGCCGTGCCGAAGTCGATCACAATGAGCGGCTTGCCGTAGAGCAGCATGCCGGCCACCACGTTGGCAACCCTGTCCGGCCCGAGCTCGCGGGGATTGTCGACCAGGAGGCGCAGCCCGGTCTTGATGCCCGGCTCAACCACCAGGGGCCTGGTGTCCAGGTACCGGGTACAGACCTCGGAGAAGACGGGCACCAGGGGAGGGACCACGCTGCAGAGGACCGCGCCTCGTATGGACGAAATGGGGATGCCGTGGCGTTGCAGCAGGCTGAAGATGAGCGAACCGTATTCGTCCGCCGAGCGGTCAATGCCGGACATGAGGCGCCAGGAGTGAACCAGTTCTTCTCCTTCGAACAGACCCATGTTGATGCTCGTGTTGCCGACGTCGATGGCGAAGAGCATATATCCTCCAGGCGTGCGGACTGACTCTGCAGTGTCGAATCGCGGGTCGTTGCCGGATTCGGTGACTCACTTCGCAAAGCGGCTGCGTCGAGTCGGCCATGGACGCCGTTGCATGGGGCGTCGCCGCCGTAATGTGCTATTGTAGCATCGGCAATTGTGGTGAACCATTGCGAAAGACGTGTGGGGCAGGGGCTGGATCGACTTGACATGCCTGCGCCACAGTCTGTACTATATGGCTCCCTCGCACCTTAA
>CAYNXN010000067.1:0-7702 GCA_964401175.1 uncultured Dehalococcoidales bacterium
CGGCTGTATACTGAATGTGATATCCAACTTTACGGCCGTCGTTCTGGATTGTCAACAGTCTTGCGGGCCAAGTACTGCACACATCGAACGATGACCTCAATTGCGAATCACACCTCACCGCCCGTCACACAGTAGAGGACGGCAGACGGGACGATGGCCGTGTCCGCGGCCGCTTGGGCGCACAATCCAACGTCTGACCACGCATCAGTAGCTGCCCTCTCCTGTGTTCTTGCTCGCGACCGTCACCATGTTGCTTGGCAATCCCGACAGCTCCACCCGCCCTACGTATCCGTACCGCGGCGCCATCAGCTTCAGGTTCGTCCGTCGCTCGCCCGAGTTACTCGTTTCCTCGTCCATGATACCTCAGTAGCACTGTTGCCTGAGAGAATCATGTCTCTTCGGCAACATATCCGATGAGTGATCACGCGGCATTGACACAGACTCGCCGAACTCTGTATGCTGAATCCACGATAGCAATTGCCAATAACCGGTACTTCGATGTGTTGCCGTATAGAGAGATTGCTGATGCTCAGCCCACGTGCTGTGAGAATCGTCAAGACGTCCGCATCGCACACGCGAAACACGTTCTCTTGGATAGCTCACTGATACTCACAAATGGAATGCATCAGGAGGTGTGCTCATGTGAAGCGTACTCCTGCAAAGTGGCATGATAGGACGGAGGGATTATCGTAAGGAGGGTTGAATAGCAGATGAGAACGACCAAGGTATTTGTTCTCCTGGCTCTCGCGCTGGTAGCAGTTCTGGCAATCGGCGGGTGCAGACCGGTTCAAGAGGAGCTGGTGCTGCGCTACTCAGTTGATCACTCGGCCACACAGGCGTCTGCTTTCTCTGAGGAAGACGTCTTGAAGGTCAAACTTGAGGAGTTGATTCCCAACGCCAAGGTGCAGCTCTACACCGCCAGTTCACTGTACAAACCAATTGAGACACTGAATCAGTTGGCTTCCGGCAACCTGGAGATGGGTTCCATTGACTCGGACGGTGCCGGCTGGGACCCGTGGATCAACATCTACGCACAGCCCATGGCACTGACGACGGTCGGCGCGCACCTCGAGTTCCGCAACTCCGAGACCGCCAAGGCGTTCGAAGAGCGCATGCTGGCCCGAGGAGTCAGGGTGCTCGGCTGGATGCCTGAGAGTATGCTCGGCGGCAATGCAGCGGCGACCCGCCAGTTGAGCCTTGATGACATGAAGGGCAAGAAGATCAGGATTTCCGCTGTGCTGACCCAGGGGCCGCTGATAACCTCCCTTGGAGCCAATCCAGTAGCGATGGCCTTCGGTGACGTGCCCAGTGCGCTGCAGACCGGCGTCGTGGATGGTTGTCTCACTTCCGTCGGTGGCTTCAAGAACATCAAAGACCTGGCGCCCTACTACACCTGCTACGGCATGGGCGGCGTCACCACCGACTTCTACATGTGCTCCGTCAGTGAAAAGTGGTACCAGGGCCTCGACAAGGACCTCCAGGGCAAGATCGCCGAGGCGTTCACGTACTGGACAGATGAGTTCTGTTACTGGCAGTATGCAGAGGACACGCTGGGATACCAGCAGTTTGGCACTACCGATCCCAGCCAGCCAGGCATCTACATCGCGACCGCAGAGGAGATTGCTCCGGTCAAGGCCGCAGTGGGCAACTCGATCATGGATGCCCTGCTTGCGGAGTTGGGGGAGGATGCGCGGTGGCTGCTGGAACTGCATGCCAAGGACGCTGCGGCATTGAACGCGCGGTGGCCGATGGGCTCGCATCCGGTTGAGGGGATGAGCTTTGACGGTTGGGACAAGAAGCTGAGGATGACCAGCTAAGCCCCGTCTGAATCAGCCACGCCGCGGTCCTCCATCTACTGCATCAGACTGGAAGTCGAGCCAGGAGGGGAAGTCACTTCCTCTCCTGGCTGGGTTCTGTATCTGTCGGGCGGCGTCACGACATCATCTTGAGGTAGCTATGAAAGACAAGACATCAGCTGTATCGGATTTCTGGGGCAATGTCCTCATCGGGAAGGTAGTCACCCCAATCGGAATGCTCTTCTTCCTGGCAGGCACGACGCTAGCCATGGTTGAAGTCTTCAGACGGTACATCATGGGATCCTCGTTCATCTGGCAACAGGATCTTGTGTGTCTGCTGGTACTCATGGGAGCGACCATGTTCTTCACAGTCGCGCAGTGGGAGCACACACACATCGCTGTGACAGCCCTGGCGGAGAATCTCCTCAGGGTGAGAACCCCCGCTCGGGAGAAGGCCGTTCGAATTCTACGCGCGGTCGCCAACGCATGGACGGCAGTGTTCTTCGCTCTGCTACTCTGGTGGGGACTGCCCCTTATCACCGAGTACCGGGTGGGAAACATCCGGACTCAGAGCCTCACCTTCGCGTACTGGCCTTTCTTCGCCTTCTTCCTCTTGAGTTTCGCGCCCCTCATATTCACATTCGCCCTGCATGCGTACCAGGGCTTCGCAAAGAAGAAGGTTGGAGGCAAGGGGTTGGATGAGGTTGAGGAGGCGCTCGCAGAGCTGGAGGCGCTGGAAAAGTCGGGGGAGGGCAAATGACGCGCCGCACATCGACGCTGTATGCTCTGAAAGACGCCTTTTGTGTTGCTCCCCCATCGGAATCCCCCAAGTCCGTTTCAGCGCCCCCTGCAACCGGGTGCATCTTCGCACGAGGAGGTGACGCCTCATGTTAGCCATGTTCCTGTTCCTGTTCGGCCTGCTGCTGCTGGGAGCGCCCATCGGCGTTGCTCTCGGCTCGGCATCGCTGGTCTACTGGTACCTGTATACCAACATGAATCCGGCAATCGCCCCGGCCATGTTCTTCGAATTCATCAACAGCTATCCCCTCATGGCCGGGCCATTCTTCATCTTCGCCGGAATGCTCATGGAGCGCAGCAACTTGCTGGACCAGATATTCCATTTCGCCGAAAGTGTATTCGGCTGGATCAAAGGCGGCATGGGTGTCGCCGGACTGGCGACCGCGGTCGTCTTCGCGGCGCTGACCGGATCGGCGGTGGCCGCCGCATCGGCGCTAACCCTGATCGTTATTCCACGCATGGTCAAGATCGGACATCCGAAGGTTTACGCTGCGGGACTCGTCTGTGCCGGCGGTACGCTGGCGCAGCTGATTCCGCCAAGCGTCTGGTTCATCATCTACGGTGTTGTCACCGAGACGTCGGTTGCCTCCCTCTTCTTCGCCGGAGTGATACCAGGCCTCATCCTTGCCTTCTTCCTCATCATCCTGAACATCTTCATGAGCCGGAACCATCCGGTCACCACCGTTCCATTCCAGCTTGGGGAGGTGGGGAGAAGATTCATCAAGTCACTACCGGGCCTGGGGTTGCCCATCGTCATCCTTGGTGGCCTGTACGGCGGCGTCTTCACGCCAACCGAGGCCGGTGCGGCAGCCTGCGCCTATGCCATCATCTATGGCTACATCTCGACCAAGGGACGGTTCACGAAGACACTCCTCTCAGCTACCAGGCCTGCACTCAGGACCACGGGCATGCTGTTCTTGCTGCTGGGGTGTGTAGGTATATTCCAGAGTCTTGCCGCCAATCAGTTCTGGCCACAGGACCTGGCGAACTACGCCATGAGCCTTGGCCTTACCAAGTACACCTTCCTCTTTGGTTACATGATCGTCGGACTGATCCTGGGCTGTTTTCTCGACGGACTGGCAATCATCGCCCTCACGGTACCTGTGGTATACCCCATCGCCACAGCCCTGGGCATCGACTCCCTTCACTTCGCCGTCCTCCTGGTAATCAATCTGCAGCTCGGAACCATCACCCCACCTCTGGGCCTGAATGTGTATGCGGTTGCTGGCGTGGCCAAGCTTCCGGTGTATGACGTTCTCAAGGCCACCACACCTTTCTTCTTCGTCATACTCGCGTTCATGGTTGTCATGATATTCATTCCGGAGCTGTGCACCTGGCTGCCCAACATCGTGGTGAAGCAGGTTGTGTTCGGAGGTATGGGCTAGGAAGAAGTTCGGCAGCTAACTGGAGGTATACCTGATGAATGCTACGCACAAAACTGGACATTCTGTCTCAGTGCCACAACTGGCGTGGTGGGGCGATATCGAGGCGGAGCTGACTTTCCCGGACAACTGGAAGGTGACGGAGTGCCGGATGGCCGGTCACGATGCACCAGCGCTGGACGACGCCGGCTTCCGCAAGGCGTTCGCCAATCCTATCGGCAGTCCGACGATACGCGAGCTGGCCCGCGGCAAACAGAACGTCGTCATCCTGTTCGATGACATGAGCCGCGGCACGAAGACATACGAGATTGTGCCCTACGTCCTCGAGGAACTGGCGGCAGCGGGTGTGTCTGACGACAACATCCAGTTCATCTGTGCCCCGGGAACCCACGGCGCCCTCTCGACCTTCGAGTTCTCCAAGAAACTCGGCGAGGATGTGGTCGCCCGGTTCAACGTCTATAACCACAACATCTACGAGAACCTTACCTACGTCGGCACCACCAGCCGGGGCACTCCTGTTTCGCTCAATGCCGAGTTTATGAAGGCCGATCTGAAGATCGGCATCGGTGGTCTCGTGCCCCATGCCAACTGCGGCTTCGGCGGCGGTGGCAAACTCATCCTGCCCGGCATCGCGTCTCTCGAGACGATCCTGCACAACCACGGTCCAGTGCGCACCAAGAGCAAGGAGACCGGGGTCGACGCAAACACCGGCATGGGCCGGTATGAGCACAATGCGCAGCTACTCGACACGCTTGAGGCATGCAGGATGTCCGGGCTGCACATAAAGATCGACGCCATCATGAACATCCATCGTGACACCACGGCGCTGTTCGTTGGTGATCCTGAGGCCGAGTACTACGCTGCCTGCAAGGTCGGCCTGACGCACTACCACACGCCCCTGCCGGACAAGCCTCAGGTGATAGTCTCGAATTGCCACGCGAAGATCAACGAGGTGACGATCTCCAAGACGGTGGGGCAGGCGATGCTGCCGGATGAGGGCGGCACGCTTGTGCTCATCACCAACAACCCCTGGGGTGAGGTGGTTCACTACCTCCGGAGAAAATTCGGCAACCACACGACGGGTCAGGGTTACCGTGCCCCGACGCTGTCCCCCAAGGTCAAGAAGTTCATCGTGCAGATGCCGTACAAGAACCGGGCCAGCATAGACTGGCTTGCGCCTGAGGAACGGGTCATCTGGGCGAAGACGTGGGACGATGTGCTCACCGAGTTGAAGCAGGAGTACCCGAACGGCGCTCACGTTGCCGTCGTTCCGGATGGCACAATACAGTACTTCGATGTACAGGCCACACTACACTACCTGTAGCACCTGAAAGGAGAACCAGACAATGAAAGGCAAGATTGCGGTAGGGCCCGGAGACTACATCGGCCCGGATGTAGTTGCCGAGGGCGTCAAGGTCCTCAAGGCGGTCGAGAAGAAATTCGGCCACGAGTTCGAGCTGAAGTACTTCGACATCGGCGGAGCCAGCATCGACAAGTTCGGCGAGAGCATAACCCGCGAAAACATCGAGTTGTGCCGCAGTTGCGACGCCATACTCTTCGGCGCCGCCGGCGGCCCGAAGTGGGACGTCCCCGGCTCGAAGCAGTATGCGAACTACGCCGTCCTGGTCTTGAGGCAGGAGTTCGGCCTGTATGCCAACCTGCGACCGGTGGTGGTCTTCCCCGGCATGGAGGGCTGCTCACCGATTCGACCTGAGCGCGTCAAGGGCATGGACCTGGTCGTCGTCAGGGAGAACACGGGCGGCGCCTACTTCGGACAACCGAAGAAACAGTGGGTTGAGAAAGGCGAACGGATGGCGGTCGACACCATGTTCTACTCCGAGCACGAGATCGTCCGCATCCTCCGGGTCGGCTTTGAACTCGCCCGGTCTCGCCGCAAGAAGCTGACCTCGGTCGAAAAGGCGAACGTCACCGAGACGGGCAAGCTGTGGCGCAACATCGCGATCGAGATGCATGCGGAGTATCCCGACATCGAACTGGATCACATGTACGCCGATGCGTGCACGATGTGGCTGCTCAAGGCGCCGGCTCAGCTCGATGTCCTGGTGATGGGCAATCTCTACGGCGACATCATCAGCGACGAGGCCTCCGCGCTGGCTGGCTCACTCGGAATGGGCCCATCGGCGCAGCTCGCCGGCCTGCCCAAGAAGGGCGAGAAGGTCTTCGGCTTCTACGAGTCGGCGCACGGCAGCGCGCCGGACATCGCCGGCAAGGGCATCGCCAACCCGATCGCCACCATCCTCAGCGTGGCGCTCATGCTGCAGCACACGTACCAGTTGCCCGATGAGGCCCAGGCCATCAGCGATGCGGTGGCAAAGGTCGTGCTGAACAGCCGCACTCCCGACGTCATGGAGCCAGGCAAGAAGCAGGTGAGCACCTCAGAGATGGGCGACCTGGTCGTGGCCGCACTGTAGACAGAGGATCAAGCCAACTGTCCAGTCTGATTGCGACGTGAGGGGAACCGCCCCCACGTCGCAATCTTTGTTGAAGCCAGAGGCGGCGGAGAACGCCAAATCGAAGTATAAGGAGAAGTGAGTTGAAAGGCACTATCGCTGTTGGCCCCGGAGATGGCATCGGACCTGAGATCGTAGCCGAGGGCATCAAGATACTCAAAGCGATCGAACAGAAATATGGACACCAGTTCACGCTCAACTATGTGGATATCGGTGGGGTCAGCATCGACAAGCATGGCGAACCGCTAACTGATGAGACAATCGATATCTGCCGGCGGAGCGACGCGCTGTTCTTCGGCTCAATCGGAGGGCCAAAATGGGACTACCCCGGTGCCAGAGTGTACACAAACAAAGCAGGCCTGCTATTACGCAAGCTCTTCGATGTGTACGCAAACCTGAGGCCCGTCAAAGTGTATCCGGGAATGGAGGGCTGCTCTCCACTGCAGCCTCACAAGGTCAAGGGTTTGGACATCGTGATCGTACGTGAGAACTGTGGCGGCGGTTACTTCGGAGAACCGAAGAAGCAGTGGACCGAGAACGGTGTCCGCTGGGCGGTGGACACCACGATCTATAGCGAACCGGAGATAGCGCGCATACTGCGCGTGGGCTTCGAACTGGCGCGTTCACGGCGAAAGAAGCTCGCCTCCGTGGAGAAACAGAACGTAACGGAGACCGGGAAGCTGTGGCGCAAGATGGCCATGGAGATGAGCGAGGAGTATCCGGACGTTGAGCTGGAGCATGTGCTGGCGGACGCCTGCACCGCGTGGCTGCTGCGGGAACCAACTCGCTTCGATGTACTGGTGATGGACAATCTCTTCGGCGACATCATCAGCGATGAGGCGTCAACCCTGGCCGGCTCTCTCGGCATGGGCCCCTCAGCACAGCTCGCGGGTCTGGGCTGGGACCAGGAGCGCCCCTGGGGCTTCTACGAGTCGGCGCACGGGTCGGCCCCGGACATCGCCGGCAAGGGAATCGCAAACCCCATCGCTACGATCCTGAGCCTCGCATTCCTGCTGCAGTACACCTACAAGCTGAACGCGGAAGCGGACGCCATCGACAAGGCAATCGAGAGAGTGGTCCAGACAGCCCGGACTGCGGACATCATGGAGCCGGGCAAGCGCCTGGTGGGTTCGAAGGAGATGGGTGACCTGATCGTGGCCGAGATCAAGAAGGCCTGACACTGCCACCTGCCGTTGCCTCCAGCGTCGAGATCGGAAGAGCACACGTCTGAACTCCAGTCACGAGATTCCATCTC
>CAYNXN010000068.1:0-7548 GCA_964401175.1 uncultured Dehalococcoidales bacterium
TGCTGTTCGCCCTTGCCGCCTTCCTCGTCTGGCGCTACTTGAAGACCCCGGAGTCTCCCGATTGAGACCAACCACTGTTATTTTGAGGCTGCCTCTCACATGAGCGCCGGCAACGCAGTGCAAATCAGGGATGCTACCGCAGAGGACATCCCGCCCATGATGGAGATCTACCATCACGCCGTCATGAACACGGCCACCACCTGCGACACCGAGCCTCGCACAATCGAGCAGCAGCGCACATGGTTTCACAGCCACGGCCCCCGGCATCCCATCCTGGTGGCCACATTGGACAACGCTGTTGTCGGTTGGGCTTCGCTCAGCGTCTGGATAGCACGCGGAGCGTGCTGCTTCACTGCCGAGGCGTCGGTCTACGTCGCCACGCAGTTCCGTCACAGTGGCGTCGGTCGAGGGCTTCTCTCGGCGCTCATTGAGCGCGCCCGCGGGCTCGGCTACCACGTTCTCATCGCGCAGGTAATCGGCGGTAATGAGGCCAGCCTCTCGTTTGTGCAAAGTCTCGGCTTCGAGCAGGTCGGCACCCTGCGGGAGGTTGGCCGCAAGTTCGATCGCTGGCTCGACCTGCACATCCTGCAGTTGACGTTGCCGTGCCATCCGGACTGACCGCTCCTGCCCTCTGAGGCGTATTGCCTTGCAGCCACCGGCGTCACCCACTACAATCGCGTCGATGCCATGAGCACGACTGAGATAGCGCTGCGTGACGCCACCGAGGACGACATACCCGCCATCACCTCGATCTACGCCCATGCGGTGCGTCACACGGTGGCCACGCTCGATATTGCGGAACCCTCTGTCGACGACCAGACGGAGTGGTTTCGGCGCCACGACGAACGCCATCCGGTGATCGTGGCGGTACAGCACGGGAACGTCGTTGGCTGGGCCTCTCTCAGCGATTGGTCGCCCAAACGAGGCTACCGCGACACCGCCGAGGCATCGGTCTACGTCGCCCACGAGCATCGAGGCCTGGGGACGGGTGGCAGGCTGCTGCGCCAACTTGTCACACAGGCGCGCAACGTCGGACTGCACGTGCTGGTCGCTCGCATCGCCAGCACAAACGCCGTCAGCCTTGGATTGGTGGCGCGACACGGCTTCTGCCCCGTCGGCACAATGCAGCAGGCGGGTCATAAGTTCGGCAACTACATCGATGTGGCGATATGGCAGCTCATCCTCGACCGCTCGGCGTGACCGCGTGCGCACCGGACAGCACCGCGGGCGGATGCACGGAAGGGCGGTCTGTGGCATCATGCACATTCTGAGGCGGATGGAGAGACAGCCCGGCCACGCGCAGCCATGAGAAAGTTCAGATACTACGAAGTCCTCGAGATCGACAGAGGCGCCTCGCAGGAGGAGATCAACGCCGCGTTTCGCCGCCTGGCCCGCGTGTGGCATCCCGACCGCAATCCAGGACAGGATGAGGCCGAGGCTGTCTTCCGGCGCATCAACACTGCCTACCAGGTGCTCGGCAACGAGACCTCCCGTGCCGAGTACGATCGCAGTCCGGTGGAATGCCCTACGTGCGGCACGCACGAGGTGATGAGCATGAACGACGGCCGGTGGCAGTGCAAGCACTGCGGCTGTCGTTTCGACGCGGCCGGCGCACCGGAGATACAGGCTATCGACGCACCGAGCGCTCCACCGCTCCGGCGGGCGCGCTTCCGCGCCTTCCAGGCAACCCAGTGCTCCTGGTGTGCGCGATTCTATGACCGCGAGCCTCCAACCTGTCCCCACTCCTCGCCCCAGACCAACTGTGCGGCGTTCAAGCCGGTGACCGAAAACGAGCGGCGCGCCTACCTCGGCAACGCCGCCATGCCGGTCCTTGTGGATGACTGGCTGCGCCCCACCGCCGAACGCGGTCTTATCAAGAAATGCACCTACTGTGGCGCGCTCAGCACCAACCCATCCCGGATGAACGAGCCATGCTGGAGCTGCCACCGTCCACTGCGCGACGAGTGCCCGCACTGCGGCCTGCCCATGATGTTCTACGACGTGGAGCAGGGGTCGTGGCGCTGCGCCAACAACCAGTGCAGCGGCAAGCAGTTCGCCTTCGACAATCGCGTCGGTACCTGGAACATGACGGTTCACCGGCCACCACCCGAGCGCAAGCGCAAGCGCGCACCGGCACAACCTTCCTGCCCCCGTTGCGGCGCCGGACTCATCTACAGCGACCAGCAGAGCCTCTGGTGCTGCGTCGTCTGTCGCAACTTCTTCACTCCTGAACAGGCCGGGTGGCCGGCGCCACAGGATGCACCCATCCCCGTTCGCGGCCCGAAGAAGAGAGGCGCAGCCGCGCCCCGTCCCGAACGCGTCCGCCGGGAGCGGGTGCGCAGCCAGCGTGCCCCCGAGTACCATGCCGTTCCGCGAATGCGGAAACAGAAGTCGTCCGGGGACTACGTGCTGCTGGCCGCGGCAATCGGCCTTATCGTCATCATAGGCGTAATGGTCATCCTCGGCATGTCCGGCCAGTTGGGCTAGCCCCTCGCGGGCGCGGGGTTGGGCCCCACACGCGCCGAGCCTCAGTCGGTCGTCACCCGGTAGTGCCTCGTGATGCCCCCGCCGATGCATTCGATGCGGTGCCGGAAGATTCGTCGCTTCAGCCACAGGGCGATGTAGACCAGGGTGATGACCACCGGCACTTCCACCATCGGGCCAATCACCGCCACAAACGCCTGGCCCGAGCCGATGCCGAAGAGCGCGATGCTCACGACGATTGCCAGTTCGAAGTTGCTCGATGCCGCAGTGAACGAGAGCGTCGTGGACTGCTCATAGGACGCCCCCAGCTTCATCGATAGGACATAGGAGATGCCGAACATGGCGAAGTAATAGAGCGCCAGCGGCGCTGCGACATGCAGCGCATCAAGGGTAAGATCCACGATGTAGCCCCCCTGGAGGGAGAAGAGAACAAACACCGTGAACATCTTCGCCAGCAGTGAGAGGGGGCGTATAACCGGCACGAACTGGGCTTCATACCTGATCTCTCCCATTCGGCGCAGGCCCACGATCCGGGTGACTATGCCGGCTGTCAGCGGCACAACCAGATAGGCCAGTTCGCTGCGCACCAATCGGTCCATCGGCGCATCCAGTATCACCCCACCAAGACCGATGTGGTCGGGCAACAGCGTGAGAAACAGATAGGCGTACATCGGCAACAGCGCGATCTGAAACAGCACATTCGTGCCGGCCAACCCGGCTGCATAGTGACAGTCGCCTTCGGCAAGATCCGTCCACACCACGACCGAAGAGATGCAGCGTGCCAGGCCAAGCAGTATGAGCCCTGTCATGTATTCCGGATAGCCGCGGAAGAAGAGAATGGCGATGCCGAACATGAGCATCGGGCCGGCAATCCAGTTCTGCAGCACGGACAACCCGAGCAGGCGGGTGTTGTGCATCAACCGGTGCAGCTTCTCATACTGCACGCGGGCAAGAGGGGGGTACATCATCAGAACAAGCCCGGCAATCACCAGCACGTTGCGGTGCCCCACCGTCGCGCTTTCGATGGCCCCACGGGCGCCCGGTATCAGGTGCCCTACTGTCAGGCCTGCGATCATCGCACCCAGCAGCCAGAGTCCGACATACTTGTCGGCCACCTTGAAGATGCGGCTGGCCTTTCCCTCCTCGAAAGGCACACACACGAACTGGCGCTCCTGCTCCATGTTGCGATAGTACAGTGTGGGAATCCCTTCCCCAAAATGGCGCGACTCGGCACAAACGGCAGAAAACGCAGAGTGCGCCTGATACCATGGAGCCAGTGACATCCTCCGGTCCGGCGCAATGGCTCGATACTGCCGCGATGTGCCTGCGCTTCGCTGCCCAGGCGCCGCCTTTCCTGCAGCACAGCACCAGCACGGATGAAGCACGCGACCTCGTGCGCACACGCCTGAACCAGAGAGAGCAGCACTTCCTTCAACTGGTGCAGCGCGCGGTGTACCAGGCTCCCTCAAGTCCATACTACGCGCTGCTGCACATGGCCGGCTGCGACTACAGCGACCTTGAACGGCTCGTGAACGGGGAGGGACTGGAGGGGGCGCTGCAGAGACTCGCCCGAGCGGGTGTGTGGCTCAGTTTCGAGGAATTCAAGGGCCAGAAGCCGGTCGTGCGCGGCTCCTGGCAGCGATCCTTTCGTGCTGAGGAGTTCGACAATACACTCACCGGCCGCCATCTCGAAGCCAGCAGCGGTGGCGCCCGCGGGCAGGGAACGAGGACCGCATACGACCTGGCCCACATCGCCGCCGCACGCTCCGTCTACAAGCAGTTGACCTTCGAGGCAAACGAGGACACTTCGCTGCCGGTCATCATGTGGTCGCCTGTCGCGCCCGGCTACGGTCCACTCGAATTCCTCGCCCACGTGAGGGCGGGCAAACTGCCCTTCGCCTGGTACTCTCCGGTGACAGCTCAGGACGGTCGCGCGTCAGCACGTGACCGGCTTATCAACGCAATGGTGCCGCTACTGGCGGGCAAACACCGCGTGCTGCACGCTCTACCGCGATATGTACCCCCCGACGCTGTTCGACGGATTACCAGAACCATCCTCACGTTGCAGACGCGCCACGGTGGTTGCATCGTCCTGACGGACCCCAGCAGCGCGGTTCGCATCTGTCACGATGCTTCGGCGCTCAACGCGCACATGAACGGAGTCCTCTTCATGCTGGGTGGGGAACCGGTCACACCCGCCAGGCTGGCACTTATCACTCAGACCGGCGCACACTGCTCCCCTCTCTTCGTCTTCATCGAAGGAGGCTACGTCGGCATCGGCTGCCTCAGACCTGAGGTTTGCGACGAAGTGCACCTGCTGTCAGACTCCATAGCGCTTGTTCAGCACGAGCGCTACGTTGAGCATGCACTGCACTCAGTTGACGCGTTTCTTTTCACGTCGCTGCTGCACACCACCCCGAAACTGCTCATCAATGTTGAGTCGGGCGATTGGGGCCGGGTGTGGCGGCGGGACTGCGGCTGCTATTTTGGCCGGCTGGGCTTCTCGACCCATATCGCCGAGATACGCAGTTTCGACAAGTTGACCAGCGCCGGCATGAACGTGACCGCGAGCTATCTCATCGACCTGGTGGAACGCCTGCTGCCCGAACGGTTCGGCGGGACGCTGCTCGACTACCAGATAGTCGAGGAAGAGGATGCTCTAGGCGAGGTGCGCATCAGCATCGTCATCAGCCCCGACGTCGGCGCCATCGATGAGGCTGCCGTGGTCTCCACCGTGGTAGATGGCATGCTTCGTGACGGCAAACGAGGCGCGTTTCCGGCACACGTGTGGAGAGCGGCCAACACCTTCCGGGTCAGCCGTGCGCATCCGCACATAACCTCACGAGGCAAGCTACTGCCGTTGCATGTCCGCCGCCAGCACGCGGACCGGTCGCCCGGGTCTGGCTGCCGCGGTACCTGACCTCAGCGCCGCCGGCATACGATCGGAACTGGTCCAGCGTACATGGGTGGTTGCCACTCCGGGAACCCGCCGCAAGACCGCCACGTGGCCGCAACGGCTCATTTGCGACCGAGTCGCGGGTTAACTCGCGGCCACAGCCGTGCTAGAGCGGCATCTCGTAGATGCGCCAAGTCTTGTAGCGGTGTCCGCCCATGAACTCGGAGGAGCCGATGATGCGGTAGTTATCGTCCAGCAGCATCGAGGCCTCACACTCGGTGTAGCCATGCTGCTGCGCGTAGGTCTTCACCTCGGAGAAGAGCAGGCCATCCAGTCCCATACGTCGGAACCGCGGAGGTATGCCGAAGAACATGAGACGGATGAACGGTATGTGCCGCCGCATCATCATGAGTCTGAGAGCACGCACGATGTCGGAGTCGCCGTACCACCTCCACCGCGGCCGCAGCGCCCGATTCGGGTCCGGGTAGGCGCCGAGAATGGCCGCAGGCTCACCGTCAACATAGGCGAACCGCATCAGTCCCGGATCGATCACCGGCTTCAGCGTATCGGCCACCGCATCAGCCTCCTCATCCGTCAGTGGCAGGAAGCCCCAGTTCTCGCTCCACGCCTCATTGAACAGCTTGACGATGATGCGGACTTCGTTGCGGAAGTCTTTCAGCTCGACCATCCGGGTGGTGACCTTGTGCCTTCTCCTGGCACGTTCTGCCAGTACCGTGAGCGCGGGATGAACGGGGGTGGTGATATCCATGACGTAGGCGTGATAGTCCATTGCCCGGCTGAATCCATACCGGTCCATGAACTCCTGGTAGTACGGTGGATTGTGTGTCAGCTCGACTGTGGGACAGGTGTCAAATCCGTCGATGAGCACGCCCTGGCGCTCGTATGTGCTGTTCGAGTACTCTCCCGGTCCCCGCAGTATCTGCATCCCGCGGGCGCGCACCCAATCGCGAGCGTGGTCCAGCAGTTGCCGCGCAACCTCGTAGTCCTCAGCCACCTCGAAGAAGCCGAAGAAGCCGATCCGCGAGCCGTAGTGGCTGTTGAATCGATGGTTCACCGCCGCGGATACTCTTCCCACCGGCGTCCCGTTCCGCCACGCCAGGAAGTGCGTCACCTCGGCCTCGCGATGGTACGGGTGGGCCGGGGTGAGCAAACCCTTGAGTCCAAGCAGTCTGCTGCCGAGCAGGTCGCCGCGCAGGGGAGGAGTCCAGCAGGGGTCTCCACGATACAGTTCCCAGGGAAACTCCACAAACTGCTTCAGCCTGCGGTCACCGAGAGGTATCTCCTCGATACGCATGTCAGACACGCCGTGATGCTCCTTTCAGTCGCGTCCTCAATCCTGCCTCTGCCACGCGGCTGATTAGCGTATCAGCATATCAGAATGGATACCTCGGACCACGATAGTGTGCCCGGGCAAACCCGAGAAAGTCGTCCGCCGGCGGGCTGCACCTGCCGAGGTCGCCATAACGAGGTAGAAGGCTTCGCCGGCCACCTGCATCAACGCATGCGACACGAGCCGGGATGCACATATCGCCGTGCGCCACAGCCCACAGCAGTGGGTGGCGCGAGGGCGACGAGTCACAAAGAGAGGAATGCGAACAACCGTTGACAGTCTCGTCGGAAAGTGTAAATATACGTATACTTTGACCCTCTTCTACGACGCGAGGACATGACATGGCCACAGCGATGACTGGTCCGGCCGAGGGGCTCAGCCCCATCCGTATCTCCGGCAAGTTCACCGACGCCGCCTATCTGGCCATCCGCACCGGGATTCGCCTGGGCCGCATCCTTCCCGGCACCCGGCTGCAGGAAGCCGAGCTGGCGCTCAGGCTCGGGACAAGCAAGACTCCGGTGAGAGAGGCCCTCGGACGCCTCGTTGCCGACGGACTGGCCACCGCCACAAGTGGGGGCAAGTCCGCGGTCTACGTGGCATCACTCTCCATGGCCGAGATAATCGACCTGTATCAGGCACGCGAGATCATCGAGCCCCCCCTGGCGCGCATGGCGGCGGAGAAGGTCACCGAGAGCGGTATGGCCGCGTTGCGTCACATTCTCGCAGCCTTCGCGTCGTCACTGAAAGAGGACGACGTCTACTCACTCATGGAGATCGGAAGAGCGTCGTGTAGGGAAAGAGTGTAGGATAGGGTGTA
>CAYNXN010000069.1:0-7479 GCA_964401175.1 uncultured Dehalococcoidales bacterium
GCGGAGCACGGGCGGGACTTCCCGTGGCGCCACACCAGTGACCCGTATCACATCCTCGTGGCCGAGGTGATGCTGCAGCAGACGCAGACCGGACGCGTGACGCAGAAGTACGTCCAGTTCCTCGACCGGTTCCCGGATGCGGCCTCGCTGGCGTGCTCCAGCGCGGCCGAGGTGCTGGACGCGTGGCAGGGGTTGGGATACAACAGACGGGCGCTGGCGCTGCACCGGGCAGCGCAGACGATAGTTGCGCAACACGACGGACGGGTTCCACAGGAGCGAGAGGCGCTGCAGGCGTTACCCGGCATCGGCCGTTACTCCGCCGCGGCCATCAGGGCGTTCGCCTTCAATCTGCCGGAGGTCTTCATCGAGACGAATATCCGCACCGCCTTCATCCACGAGTTCTTCCCTGAGGCGGTGGCGGTGCGCGACCGGGACATTCTGCCGCTGGTGGAGGCCAGCATCGACCGGGCCGACCCCCGCCGCTGGTATCAGGCGTTGATGGACTACGGGACGATGCTGAAGCAGGGCGGCAACCCATCGCGCCGCAGCGCCCATCACCGTCCACAGAGTCGCTTCCACGGCTCCCGGCGCGAGGCGCGCGGCATCATCCTGCGGACGCTGCTGCACGAAGGACCCAGCACACAGGACGGGCTCAGGCAACGGATCACCGTGTGGGACAGCCGCTTCGACGATGCACTGGGTAGCCTGACACGCGACGGGCTGGTGGCGATGCAGGGGGAGGTCATCTCAGCCGCGACCTGACCACGCTCACCTGGACGAACCGACACGCGGACTGTTACATCCAGCGGCACAATGGGCGCGGGGCGCGGGTTGACACTCGCGCGGACGACTACTACCATTCCTCGTACCTTCGCCAAGGAGCGGTCTATGCCCGAGTACTCATGCAACATGTACGTCGACAAGAAGGACCAGCTTGAGAAGATCGAGGCGGTCTGCCTGCCGGACGAGCTGATACGGGCGGTCTTCGACCTGAAAGGGCGTGGCACCGGTTTCCTCGGCGTGACCGACAAGCGGATCATCTACTTCGACAAAGAATTCATGAAGAACCGCAAAGCGCTGGTGAGTATCCCCTTCAGCCGCATCTCATCGGTGGCAAGTGAAGACAACTCGGGCTTCTTCATCCAGAAGGGTTTCCTGGTGAGCGACACGCTGGCCATCACGCTCGCCGGCGGCGACGTGAAGATGTTCGAGTTCCGCGGCGGCGAGAAGGCGCACCTGGCCCACATGATAATCATGGAGCACATGCTATGAGAGAGCGCGAACCATACGATGCGGAGGCGAGAATGCGACACGGCTACGAGATCAACGACCTCGCCAAAGAGGATGCGTGGCGCATGTTCCGCATCATCGGCGAGATGGTCAGCGGCTTCGACCGGCTTTCCGGGATCGAACCTGCCGTCACCATCTACGGCTCAGCCCGGGTTCAGCCGGGCACGCCGCTATACGAGACGACCGTGGAGGTGGCGCACGGACTGGGTAAGCTCGGCTTCGCCATAGTCACCGGAGGAGGCCCCGGACTGATGGAGGCGGCCAACAAGGGGGCGCACCTCGCCGGAGTCACATCGGTCGGGCTGAACATCGAACTGCCGGAGGAGCAGCAGCCGAATCCGTACTCCTCCCTCAGCATCTCCTTCAACCACTTCTTCGCGCGCAAAGTGATGCTGGCGAAGTACGCCACCGCGTTCGTCGCCATGCCCGGCGGCATCGGCACGCTGGATGAACTCACGGAGATAGTCTGCCTCATCCAGACGCACAAGATGAAGCCTTTCCCGGTGATCCTGTACGACGGCTCCTACTGGAAGGGATTGCTGCACTGGTTGCGCAGCACGATGCTGGCGGGCGGCTACATCTCCGATGAAGACCTCGGGTTACTGGTGGTGTGCGACACGGTGGACGATGTCGTGAGGACAGTGGGTGACTGGTACCACAAACAGGAACTGCACGCGGCACCCGCGATAGTCACGAGGCGCAGGCACGCTCGCGCCGGCGCCAGCCGCGGGGAGCCGCCACACAAGTAAACAGAATGGCCCCGAGTAACCTCACCACCACACCGCCACGGCTTGCACCGCGACCTTCGCCCGGCTCAGCTTGATTACTCGGGACCCGCAATAACGCTAACATAGTCGCATGCGACTGTCAACCTCAACGGCCGGAGGCTCACAGCGCACGATGGGGAATGCCCCTGGAACAGAGGAGAGATGATGACCATCAAGGCAGTGTTCTTCGACTGGGTGAACACCCTGGTCCACATGGAGCCGGACCGCCACGTCATATCGGCGCAGGTCTGCCGTGAGTTCGGCATCGAGGCGAGCGAACGTGACCTGCTGCGCGGCATCTACGCGGCGGAAGAACAGATGGCCGGGGGACGGCCGCTGCGCTGGTCCGCCGACGACGATCCGGAGCTGTATATCCGCTACAACAACACGGTCCTCACCGCGGCAGGGATTACGCCTCCGGACAAGCGGACTGCGATGGCGATGCTGCAGCGGTTCGCCGAGCGATTCCGGCAATACCGCTTCGCCGCGTTCGAGGACGCCGCCCCGGTGCTCCGGGAGCTGAGACAGCAGGGCAAGGTGACGGGGCTGATCTCCAACATGCCACACGAGATGCAGCCCATACTGGAGAAGCTCGGATTGGGTGGTCTGCTCGATTTCGCCGTGACGCCGCTCGATGTGAACGGCGAGAACAAGCCCGCTCCCGCCATCTTCCTTGAGGCGCTGCGCCGCGCCGGTGTGCGACCGGAGCAGGCCGTGCATGTCGGCGATGAGCATTTCTCCGACGGCAAAGGCGCCAGGGGCGTCGGCATCACCCCGGTGATCGTGGACAGGCATGAGGTGTTCCCCGACCTCACGGGCTATCACCGGATAACCTCCCTCGCCGGGCTGCCGGCACTGCTGCAATCGCTCCCCTGAGGCGCGGCTATGGCGGGCCCCGGCGTGAGACCGCATGTGCGCCGCACGCGGTTCATGACTGCAGGTTCGGATACAATAGGCGCAATCAGCAAGAGGACGAGGAACAACATTGGCAGATTCACTGGCGCGACTTCGACGGGAGCTCATCGACCTGGATGACGCACGCAAGAAGCTGAACGATCTGGAGCAGAAAGCGGCGCAGTCCGCGGACGCGGCCGCACAGGAGCAGAAACTGGCGCGGCAACGCACCAGGGTCGCCGGCAACGAGCGCAAGGTACAGGAGACCCGCGAGGTGCTTGCGCGCGAGGCGGCGCGCTCCCGCGAAGACGCGGGTGCAGCGAAGAACTCACTGGCGGAACTTGACGCCCGTAGAGCCGCGGGCGCGGTGGGAGAGGCATCGTACGTCACTGAGACGCGCAGGCTGCAGCGGCGCGTCACCGAGGACGAGCGCCAGGCGGAGTTGCTGCAACGCGCCACAACGGCCGACTCCGCCGCCGAACTGAGAACGATCACGGCTCCCGAACCCAGGCCGAAACTGGGAGAGGAGTCCTCCGAAGAGCTGATACAGCGGTACACCGAACCACGCGGTCTGGAATGGCCGGGCATCACTGTGCCAGAGAGGATAGTGATGCTGTGGCGCGAATCGAAGAAGTCCGGCTCGCGCAAGCCTGTCATCGTGAGCGGAGTCATCGTGGCGGCACTGATCCTCGTCCTCATCGGTGTGGTTGCCGTCTCGGGACACATGAGCCCGAAGGAGGCCTCGGACTACCTGGGCAAGGGAGAGGTGCTTGTCCCGGTGCTGGTGGATGACGCCCGGAACGTGCGCAGCCTGCAGTTCACCGTTGCGTATGACCCGGAGATGCTCACCGGTATGTCGGTGATCCAGGGCGATGTGGCGCAGCTTGGCGTGATGCAGTACGACATCCTGAAGTCGGGGAAGATAGAGGTCTCGGTCCGTGACATCACTGGAATCGAGGGCTCCGGGTCAATCGTCATCATGCGGTTCAGGTCGCACGAGATCCTCCCTGAGCCGTCGCCATTGCTGCTCGAGTCCCTCTCCGCGGTCGACCTCGACACCATGGAGGAGCGACCGATGCGGGGTGAGGCGGGCTGGGTCGATACCGCGACCCTGGAGGTGATGGCGCCGGTGCTGAGCTTCCCATAGTGCGCTGAGCGTCACCGAGAAAGACTGGCGGCTCAACCGGTCGGCGGGGGAGCGGCGCCCCCGCGTAGGAAGGCCAGGGCAATCCCCAGCAGCATCAACACGCCACCTGCCACCTCCAGCAATCCGGGCGGCTCACCAAGCACCATCCAGGCGAGACAAGAGGCGCCCACGGGTTCGCCCAGAACCGCGACGGTCACCATGGTTGCCGGCAGGAAGCGCAGCGCCCAGTTTAGCGACATGTGGCCCATCAACTGGGGTACCAGCGCCAGCGCCAGCAGCGCCAGACAGGTATCCCGGCCATAGCCCGAGAACGGCGTCCCGCTCAGGGCAGCCGCAGCCAGCAGCAGCAGCGCCGCCGCGCCGAAAACGACGGTGGTGTACGGCAGCAGTCCGGCGCTCCGGCGCACTCGTCTGCCGATGAGCAGATAGCCGGCCATGGCCACGGCGGCGGAGAGCGCCAGCAGGTTACCCGAGACTGCCGTCCCGCCATGGCGCACGCCGGCGTAGCCGATGAGCATCGCACCCACCAGGGAGACCGCGATGCCGGCGAAAGTGGCCCTCCGCAAGCGTTCGGCGAAGAGCAGCCACGAGGCGAGAGCAACGAACAGCGGCGTGGCCGTCACCAGAACGACACTGCTGGCCACCGACGTGTGCGAGAGCGAGGCGATCCAGAGTGCGAAATGCAGCGCCAGGCAGCCACCCGCGCCAAGCACCAACCAGAAGGTGCGACGCAGCAGTGCCACCATCTCATCACGGGCGCGCATGAGCCCAAGAGGCAGGAGCACCAGCGACGCCAGCAGCATCCTGAACGCGGCCACGGCGAGGGGAGGGGCATCAGCGAGCCGCACGAGCACCGCACCCCACGAGAGGGCCACGACGCCCAGAGCGAGCACGAGAGTACGACCAGTCATCGTGCAACCGTATCAAAGCGTACAGCCGGCGGAGCATCAGACCGCGAAACACTCCGACTGCGGGCGTCATGCCGCCGAATGCGACGACTCCTCCGCGTTGCGTGAGCCCTGGAACGCCTTCAGCTTCCCGGCCATCGTCTGCAACTGTGCGATAACGCGGCCGTTGATGGAACGCGGAGGGTAGCTTCCGTCCTTCCGCTTGCGTCCCATGGGCATCCCGGCAAGCACCTCCATACCCTGCTCAACCGAATCGACCGCGTAGATATGGAACTTGCCGGCACGCACCGCCTCCACGACCTCATCCCGAAGCATCAGGTTGCGCAGGTTGCGCGACGGGATCATGACGCCCTGGGTACCCGTGAGGCCGCGCGAGGCGCAGACCTGGAAGAAGCCCTCAATCTTCTGATTCACTCCACCGATGGGCTGCACCTCTCCCTTCTGGTTGATGGAGCCGGTGACGGCCAGGTCCTGACGCAGGGGTACCTCGGCAAGGCTGGAAAGCAGCGCGTACAACTCGGCACACGAAGCGCTGTCGCCATCAACGCCGCCGTAGGACTGCTCGAAACAGAGGCTCGCCGACAGAGAGAGCGGGGCATCCTGCGCATAGCGCCAGCCGAGGTAGCCGCTCATGATCAGCACCCCCTTGTCGTGCGTGCTGCCGCTGAGGTTGGCCTCGCGCTCGATATTGATGACGCCGTCACGGCCGAGGAAGGTGCGGCAGGTGATCCGAGAGGGCTTGCCGAACATTATGTCGCCAAGACTGTAGATGCTGAGGCCATTGACCTGCCCCACAACCGAGCCATCGGTGTCGATGAGGATGGTCCCGTCCTCGATCATCTCGCGCAAGCGCTCATCCGGCAGGTTGTGCCGGAAGCGGCGCTCTTCGATGGCGCGGCGCACATGCTCCCCCTCAACCAGCTTTGCCCCCACCTTGCGCGCCCAGTACTCGGACTCCTCGATGAGTTCCTTGATGAACGCGAAACGCGAGGAGAGCTTCGCCTGGTGGGCCACCATGCGCGAGGCGTACTCCATGACGGCGGCCACCGCGGAGCGGTCGAAATGTTTCAATTCGCATTCGGCGCAGCACCCGGCGATAAACGCCGCGTATGAGTTCATGTTGTCGGGCGTGCGTGCGACTTCGTAGTTGAAATCTGCCTTGACCTTGAAGATCTCCCAGAAATCCTCGTCATAGGTCGAGAGCAACTGATACAGGGTGGCGTCACCGATGAGGATGACCTTGACGTCGATGGGTATCGGCAAGGGTCGCAGCCCCTGCGGCGCGATAAGACCGAGCTGTTCGAATGGTTCTTCGATGCCAAGCTCGCGCGTCTTGAGCGCCCGCTTGAGCGCAGGCCATACCGCGGGGTTGGCGAGCACGTCCGGGGCACTGAGCAGCAGATAGCCACCGTTAGCCAGATGCAGCGCGCCCGGCTTCAGCATGGTGTGGTCGCTCACGTAACCGCCAAGCACGAATCGGCGCTCGATCTTGCCGAAGAGGTTCACGTAGTTGGGGTTGGTTTCAGTGACGATGGGCGGCCCGTCGGTGGCGCCGTTGTCCACGAACACGTTTACCTGGAACGGGAGCGCCGGATCACCGCCTGGACGAGAGCCCTCCGCGGTCAGCGCGAGCAAACTCTCGGGCTTCTCCTCCTGTGGCGCTTTGAAGCTGTCCACTGTGTCGAGTGTGTACGCCTTGAGGTCGGTGCAGAACTGCTGAATGGCGGAGGAATCGGCGTACTTCTTCAGCAACCCGTCGAAGAGGCGCCCTATGGTATGGTCCGCCAGGTTGCGGTCGGACTCGAGCAGCTTCTCGCCCGTGACGCGGTCGATGTCCTGCGCCTCCTCGAAGAGCGACTCGAGGTCCTTGCGCAGATCGTTTCGGTTCTTCTCGATGGCCTGCCTGGCGCGTTCGCTCAGCGCCATGAAGTCCTCCTGCGACAGCGCTTTGCCATCCTTCACCGGCACAAGCGCCGCGCCCATCTGCGTCATCTGGATGACGAAGCCCTTCTTCGCCGCCTCGGCCCGCAGCTTGTTGAACATCTCCTGCTGACGCGCCTGGCTTTCCTCGACAATCGCCTTGCGGTTGGCTTTGTACTCCTCACTGGCGAACGCCTTGGCCAGGTCCCGTCGCAGATGCTGGAGCAATGTGGCCACGTCATCGCGGAAGACGCGTCCGCTGCCCTTCGACAGCCCGACCATGCGCGGCCGGTCTGGCTGAGCGAAGTTGTAGATATAGCACCAGTCGCTGACGCGGTAGCTCTCCCCCGCCTTCTCCCGCTCCTCAATAAGCCGCGCGATGTAGGTCTTGGCGACGGACGTCTTGCCCGTCCCGGTCAGACCCGCAAGGTAGATGTTGAACCCATCGTGGTCCATGGACAGGCCGAATTCGATGGCCCGTATCGCCCTGTCCTGGCCGATGAACTCGTGCAGGGGGGAGAGATCCTCCGTGCAGTCGAAATCGAACTGCTGT
>CAYNXN010000070.1:0-7479 GCA_964401175.1 uncultured Dehalococcoidales bacterium
AGGGCATCATCGACGCCGAGACGCTGCTCACCTACTGCCAGAACCGCGACGAGGTCGAGGAGATTGCGGGCACCAGGCTGGGGAGAGTGGCTTCGTACTGACGATTGCCGTAGAGGCTGCACCGCCGCCGCTTACAGGGCGGGTTCCCCCACAGTGATCTCGGCTACGTGAAAAGTGTAGTAGCCCGGATGGTCGGCATGCGCGGATAGCACGACCAGAAGAGTCACCTCATCCGGAATATCCCAGCCCGCCATTCTCCAGTACTTGCCCACATCGATAGAGTGCTCCGACCAACGATGCAGTGGCGCCGGTTGGATCACTGCCACATGCCCGCATTCGGCACAGACCGAGACCTGCTCTTCTTCCACCTCGTCCGAGAATCCAAGTATGACGGAATGTCCCTCGCCATCCAGGAAGTGGATGGCGGGACCGAGCGGCTCAGCTCCCAGCGCCTCGGTATTGACGCCAGGCATGACAACGGTGGATACCTCGCTTTGCGGGAACGCAAGGCGGCGCGTCAACCCCGCGTGAGTGGAGGAATTGTCAGGTTCGGTGAGCCCATCTTCATACACAACAAACCTCGCGCCTTCATACGTAGACTCTCCCGAGGCGCGAATGTCGGCGGAGTCTCCATCCCCGCCAATCAAGACCGGATTCCAGCCAAGGGGGATGCGCATTCCTTGGTAATCAGCCCAGTAGCTGAAGTCCCCATTGACCAGCGTTGCTGGTGCTGCATCGAGACGGTATATTTCCACCCAGTAACTGGTATCCGGCTCGATTACCGCAACCAGGCTACCCTGGCGGCGCAGTTCTCCCACAACGTCGCTAACCACAGTGCTGTATGGCGGCGCACCCCAGAAGCGCGTCCACGAGTCCACCACCACGTGATCAACGCCTTCCGAACGAAGCCCAGCGACAATCTCATCCCCCGTTCCTCCCTTGAGGAACCACTCCGCAAACGTGTCATAGCTGGCGCTGCTCTCATACGATTCGGCAAGTGCGGGGTATATCGGATTGGTCGCGAAGACCTTCCCGGCACCGTCCACCTCAAGGAAGTCATTGGTTGCGTCGTAGAAGGCGCGCTCTGTGGGCCGCCCGCTGGAGGCGACATCGTAACCACTGAAGTGCTTCAGCAGGCCAAGGCTTAGCACGAAGCTAGTTATCAGAACAACAACAACAGCCAGCGACCCGATAGGCGGCCATTCCCGCATCTCGGACAAGTCGATCCGTGCCAAACTGGAGAGTGCAATAAGGGTAAACAGCAAGGGCGCAGCGTAGTATCGCGGCAACTGGTAGAATCCCTGAGAGAATGCCATGGTGACCACAATCAACACGGCAAGAAGGCAATCGCTCCTTCCGAAAGTGCGGCGATTGAGCAACGCCAAAGAAACTGGAACCATCGCGATGATGGAGAGAAGAGACATCCGAAAGAACGCCGGGGAGTAACTGAGGAGTCGCGCAATTCCCACGAGCGACGGCACCTCGGTGCTGGAACGTCCCGTCTGCCAGATGAACGTCTGTTCAATGAAGTCCGGGCCCGCCGAGACGAGAAAGTAGCCGGTTACGGCAAAGAAGCCAACTGCAGCACCCGCTCCCCACACCCACAGGTCTTCTGAGCACACTGCTTGCCAGATTGCGTTTCCCCACCTGCGCACCTGCAGATGCAGAGCCCACTGACGCCAAAGTATGAGGGAAGGCACGACGAACACCAGGAGAAGTGTCGCGAAATGTCGCGGGATCGGATAGATTGGATCGACAAAAGGCAGTGGCACCGGCAACTCAACAACCAGTTGCAGGAAGAGGATCAGAGCACACGCGCCAATGAACAGCACGGCGTAGGCCCCCCAGACACGCAGACTACCCAGACGACGGACCGAACGCCACATCTCGTTCGGCAGAGACAGGAGCAGCAAGGCACAACCCAATCCCATAGCAGCCGGAATGAAGACGTACTTGGTGGCTATAGCGAGTCCAACTGCGAACCCACTCAGAATCAAGGTGCGTCGTCTCCGGTGCTCGAAGTACAAAACGACGGCATACGTCGCAATCAGAACAAGACAGAGGCCCATCGCCTCTTGAACACCCCTCCGACCAAGGTACACCATCATTGGCTCAACAGCGAAGAGCCCAGCAGCAACTAGGCCTGCAACACTGCCATACATTCGCCGCGCGACAAGAAAGACCAGCGCAAGTGAGATGAGAGAAAGACCAACTGAGAGGTATGGCAGGACCATGTAATCGTAGCCGAAGACCCGGAAGATTGAACCTAGCGTGAGGTCGTATAGAGGCGGGTGAACCGAGACGACTTCGCTGTAAAGGCTATGCCCTTCGGCCAAGAACCGACCCACAAGGGCGTGGGCACCAGGATCATAGTCGTGAATCGCATTGAACAAGAACCTGATTCGCCAGAGGCGAAGAGCAGCGGCGACCACCGCGATGAAAGCGGCTCCGAATACCATGGGTGGCGTCACTCCGAACTTGACTAGAATGGGAACATATCCAGCGTGGCCTCCGTCCCGATTACCATGTCTATGAAGCTTCATCATGGCGTGTTCCTCGCCTTTCACAAGCCAATCGGATTAGCGCCCCCTCAAGCGTCCACTCGCCACCCGGGGGCTACCGAGACCACCTGTACTTGTCTCCGAGCGGCCTCAAACGGACCACTTGCCGACGCTCTTATCCAAGCACTCACCTTCACCTGCACCGAGTTGCTGCCAGGTACCTGCATAGTACCCAACGGACAGCATACTGTCTTCATCGTGCCCATGCCAGCCATATTGCCTGGCATGAAACGGCACTGGTCAACGTGTTCGCCGCCCCGCATAGTAGCATGGCTTGGGAACATCGTTTCACGGGCAGCAAGACGCCCTTGCCCCAAGTACACAATATCCCCCCGCCGTGGCATCGCTCACAGCCGTGCAACCACCCTCTCGTCACACGATGTTGATCAGCAATCATAGTTGCCTTGGAGACACTCGGATGCGGATTGTCCCGAGGAATGCCGCGTGCCAGAGTGCTATCCGACTGCCTCATCTGACCGCAGGAGATGGCGACATCGCATCGACCGGCACCAGTTCGTAGCCGTCCAAACGCAGAGAATCATCCGCCCCAACGTACACTCGCACTTCAAAGTCGTACACAGTCTCATCCAAGACCACTCGGCCAGAGGCAAGAATCCCTGAATCTCCCCCTGTTGTCGACAGACCAAACTCCGCGTGCTCCACCTTGCCAAGAGCAGAAGTGACGTCAACCGAAGCCGACAGTGTCCGAGTCGCGGCCCCTTTGACGACAAGCGTGTATTCGCCGGCAGGCATCACCACGTAGGGGCCATACACCAGATGCCCTGCCCGACCTGTGGTCACAATAGAACCGTTGAGAGATCTGCCTACATGTGAGGGCAACAAGTAGAGCTGTTCTCCATGACGCTGCAAATCCAGTGGAGGCAACTCCCAATCCTCAGCAGGATAGAACGTCCGTTCCGTCGGAGCCTCTATGGGCGCCCAGAAGCCTTCGGTCCTGTCTTTAGCCACGAGGTACAATCCAGACCGCACCTCCTGGCCGAGAAGCACAACGCCGGGTCTATCCCTTAACTGGTCCACGTTATAGGTGAAGAATGGGCCGTCACATCCATTCAGCCAACTGGTGACGTCCATCCTCTGGTAGCGATAATCGTGAAGATAGAAGATATTCAGACGGAACCGTTCTTGGTGAAACAGACTGCCTCCGACCGGGCCTTCGGGATTGAAGCCCACACACTGTCCCGGCACGAAATTCGCCCTTACGATTTCCACAAGCCCGGTTGGCCTGCTGTAGTCGCTCAATATGTCCTGGTGATACTGCGCCGCGTTCACTCCAGAGAGTACACTCGTACCCACGAGAAGACCCACGGCCCCAATCCTGCCAATTCGCCCCAGCTGTCTTGCATACTGGAACACCAATATGCCGAGCGCTCCCAATGCCATCCATCGTAGGAAGTCGGTTCGGTCGATCAAGTACTGCGGCCAAAGGGAGATGGTGTTGACGACATTGTTGGTCGGTGGAGAGAAAGCGACAGTGGCCAGCAACGCACCGCACGCGGTGACTCCGGCGGCCAGCAGCAGTATCCAGAGGTGTCGAACTCGCGCGAGGTAGCCGAAGGATAGGAACGGTAGCAGCATTCCCTCCACATGACGACCGTAAATCCAGTAATCGACGCGAGCGCGGCCCGACGTGGCGAAGAAGACGCTGCCCATGGCCATTACGCCCAGAAGAGCAAGCGTTAGAAAAAGCTGCGTGTAGACACTGGGAATGCCCTTCCTATCCTGCCCCGACGAAACGGCAGGGAGGCGATTGCGCACAATCCCCGCAACCTCCACGAAACCAAAAACAGCCAGTCCAAGACTTCCGACGGCCAGGTACGACAACTGGCCCAGGGCCTTGATGACCGTGTCAACCAAGAACGAGGGGTTGGCGAGACGGGCCATTTGTGAGACAGGCGATGGATACTCAAAAGCGGGACCGTATCCGGACGCGCCCCCGGTGTTGAGCAGCCACGAGTGAATCCCCTCGCTATAAACAACCACTGCGATACCCAACACCAGTGCGTGAAGCCCCAAAATCGCAAGTCGTCTGCTGCGAAAGCTGACAACCGTCAGTGCCAGCACAGAGGCGGCGACCGCAGCCAGACCCGTCGGATGAATCCAGTACAAGAAGCCCACCGCCAAGGAGTGAGGTACCACGGTACGCGGCCGTGTCACATCAATATGTAGAGCAGCGTGGACTGAAAGCATGAACATCAAGACGATTGCTGTGGTGGCAAAGGCGTAGCCGGACATCGTAACCCACGCAGGATAGATGGCTGCCACTACTACGGCAACTTGACGCTGCGAAGGGGTGCGGTCAGGGAAGAGGCGGGCTACGATACGAGACAAGAGAACAAAGGAACCCGCCCACATCAAGGCGTTCAGCAGCATCACGCCCTGCCAGACTTGTTCCGGTCCGCGGAACACTCTGAACAGTGGTGCGAGGACCAGCGAGTAACCAGCATGAGCCCCATCCACCCCATCGATTGCGTAACCGGCAATCCGAGCCGCGTGGCCAAGGTACGAGATCTCGTCACTGAGATACGCCGGGCCCGAGTGTCTCAAGCTGATCAGACAAAACACGCAGAAGACCAGTCCGGCCACGCCCCATTCAAGACGCATTTTGCCATGCACGAGTTTCGCTCCCAGACCGTCTGCAACCTCAGGAGTAATACCGTGATGCCACGGTGCACGCATGACTTCATCGACTGAGACACAAATCCGATGGTGAGTCTGCAAACAAGGTGCTCTGCTCAGTTTGCTTCACCTGGCCGCGCCGCCCGCCGCACTCTGGCAAACACCTTTCGCGAGTTCGATCTCGGGGACGACAAGCCCGTCAGAACTTACCTCCGCGCGTCGAGCAGAGTCCGTTGCACGAGGCGCGTCTCTCATCACAGTCCAGATGCCGCGTCTGTCCGGTGAGCTTGAGGGTATCCACTCTCGCTCGCTGCTCACGACATTCAGACGTGGGCGCGTCGACGTCCTGCACCACGGCTCACAATCCCGACCTCAGGCACACTACATAGTCTCGCGAGAGCGCAATGACCGGGGGGCGCCTCAAATACGCAAGACTGTCCCACAGCGACAATCACACGTGACGCAATATCGGCGACGGAGAAGCCAATGGGTTACGCTGTCTCTGCTTCAACGGAAGGGCCCACCCTTGATTGGGTGGGCCCTATCATAACCGCAAGCTCTATACCAATCGCAGACAAACGCCTTAGGAGGACGTCGTCCACTGGCCTCCCGCTTCATCCCAGGTCAGACCAGGATAATTGGTTCCAGTCACCTTGCCGTCCGGACCGACAGTGTACTCGCCCTTAACGGTACCAGGGTTCAACAGATACTTCGCGGGTCCGTCTGGATCGGTGAAATCGACCGCGCCCTCGGGGACGCCAGCCGCGGGGTAATAAGCCATATACGCGATCACCGCGGTCTGGACCTGGTGCAGCTCTGTATTAGCAGCCTCCTTCGCACCAGATCCCAGGAAACTACCGATGTTCAGCACCACCACCGCGGCGATGATGCCGAGGATGGCGATGACCACCAGCAACTCGATGAGCGTGAAGCCACGCTCGCCCGACCCGACTCTCCTCACAAGTCCTTTCATTTCTCGATCCCTCCTGTTAATGCTCCCTGATCTATCTCTTCTCGCTTCACCAAGCGATGCGTTTTCTGTTCACATCGGTATCTAAGAAGAGGCCACGAACACTACACTGTTTCAAGAGTATAGGCAACACTAACGTCCGTCAATAGGTCGCCCTTCGTGCCCCCGTTCTTTCGAACTAGTACCGTATAGGACTTTGGTCGGAGGGACCCATATCAGGTCGTAACAGGTCGTAACAGGTCTGACTCAAGGTCGTATCCGTCCAAAGGCCTTCTCAAGAAGGATATAGTGCGATACGTGATTATGCAATAGCAGCGAGAGGAAAACCGGGCTCACGCGTAAGATTTTTCCCACCACGACGACGCAGGCAGGCGTTTCCGCCGTGCATGCCTTGCGGGTGCTCTGCCACTTCGCTCCGCGAGCGCCATCCGCGGCAACGTTGAACACATTCAGTCAGCCAGGTGCCCGCTGCGGCCCGCGAGGATCAGAGCATGTCAGAGACGGAACGCGGGTACGAAGACCAGCCCGCCGTCCCCAACCCTAGGGCGTCTGCAGACGTCCGTAATCGTCCTCAAGCCGCACCACATCGTCGAGCTCCGTGGTGGAGACCTCCACCACCTCGCAGTCGTTCAGCGCAACCAGGCGATGCACCGTGCCCGGCGCCAGCTCGACCGGCCGATTCAATGGGTTGGCGTCAACACGATCATTGACGTGGAGCTCCAGGACCACCGAGCCGCAGCCCGGATGCAGCGTCTCGCGCTTCACGCGGTGGTACTGCAGACTTGTGCGGCAGCCCGCACGCAGATGGAGCACCTTCACCGCATACGACTCGGTGCAGCGCAACAGCGTCTCTCCACCCCACGGCTTGGGCGTCCATCCGGGAACGTGTTCCGCCATAGTGCCGACACCTCCAATAGCAGGCCCCACGGCGAGGGGCAGAGTATGATAGCAGACGCAGCCGCCGGAGCGGCGGAGTTCTGCGTGCTGAGTTCGCCGACAAGGCCGGAGTTCTGTGTTCTGAGTTCTGAGTTCTGCGTTAGCCAGAGAGGCGACGGCCGACGGCGCGGCCGCCGGGTGCTTGGGTGCTTGGGTGCTTGGGTTGGCCCGCGAGGCGCGGGGGTTCTGTGTTCTGTGTTCTGCGATCGGAGCTGTGAGTGAAAGGTACAGGCCGTTGACATGCACATCCATCGCAGACACAATTCCCTGCCATGCAGGCAGTAACCGCCATTGTCGCCGCGCTGTTCGGTTTCGCCATCGGCAGCTTCCTCAACGTGTGCATCGACCGGCTGCCGCAGGGCCGGTCCGTCGTGA
>CAYNXN010000071.1:0-7460 GCA_964401175.1 uncultured Dehalococcoidales bacterium
GATAATGAGCGGTGACTGGAGTTCAGACGTGTGCTCTTCCGATCTGCTCCGGCTCTCCGGCCAGTGCCCGCGCGATAAAGACCCGCTGCTGCTCTCCACCGGAGAGCCTGCCGATCTGCTTCCGGCGGAACTCAAGCATGCCCACGCGGGACAGCGCCCGCTCCGCAGCCAGGACATCGCTCGTCCCGTACCGCCGCAATGGCCCTCTCATGCCACAGCGCCCCATCAACACCACATCCCAGACGCTCGCCGGGAAGTCGCGGTCGAAGGACGAGCGCTGGGCCACGTAACCGACCAGGCGTCGGTTCTGCGTCGGCGAGCCTCCCAGCATGCGCACCGTACCTCTGTCGGGGTGCACCAACCCCAGCAGCACCTTGAGCAAAGTGCTCTTGCCACCGCCATTCGGTCCAATTATGCCGAGGAAATCGCCTGGCCGTACCTGCAGGTCGATGTCCTCCAGCACAGTGAGCCCATCATAGCGAACCCACACATTATGTAATTCTACGACGTTCCTTCCGATTACAGTCATGTCAGTTGAGCCAATGCATGCGCGATGTGCCGAATGTTCTCGATGTAGTCTCTGGCCAGCGGGTCAATCGTCACCACCTCACCTCCGATCTCCCGCGCGATCACCTCCGCGCTCCTGCTGGAGAACTGCGGTGCAGCGAAGACAATGCGTATGCCATGTTCCTTGGCCTGCTCGACCAGCCTTATGAGATACGCCGCATCGGGCTCGCTGCCGCCCTGTTCCACTGCGATCTGCATCAAGTCGTAATCCCGCGCGAAATATCCGAACGAGGGGTGAAACACGATGAAATGGCGGATGGCAACCGCCGCAAGCGTCGCACGCAATTCCTCATCCAGTGCAGCAAGCGAGGCCGCAAAGACCTCGTAGTTCTCACGATACAACTCCTCGCCCTGTGGATCCACGCGGACAAGTCCGTCACGAATGTGTGCCGCCATGGTCGCCGCATTCCGCACCGATAACCAGATGTGCGGGTCCGCCCCCACTTCGTGGTGCTGCCCTGCCCCGGTCGATTCGCCCGTCTGAACCTCGGAGGGCTCCGCAAACCCGCTGTCCTGAAGCAACTCGATGCCTTCAGAGCAGTCCACCACCAGCATGGTCCGGTTGGCGGCGATGAGGCGATCCATCCAGCTTAGCTCGAACTCGACCGGCGTGCCGACTTTGAAGTAGGCCTGCGCCCGCGACAGCCGAACCATCTGATCCGGAGTGAGTTCGTACGTGTGGGGAGAGGCCCCCGGAGGCACCATGACCGTGACATCAACCCGGTCGCCGCCTATTACGTCAACCAGTCCCGCCTGCGGCAACAGCGTGACCGCCACCGGAATCCTGCCCGACTCCACTGGTCGTGGCGCACAGCCCCAGGCGCATACGAGACCGGCCCCAAGCGCGCACGCGAGTATTGCGGTGAGCCAGCGAGATCGTCCTGGCGGGCCAAACGCCATATCAGCTTGCTCCTCCTTCATAGTCCACTGGCAAATGAAACTCGGTATCTATTGTACTGCGACACGGCACACTGTGCACTCTCGTGAGGGTAGTGATGTTAGTGCGACGCGCATCTCCGGCATTCAGGGCAAATGCCATAGAACTCAAGCAAGTGACCGCGGACTTGGAACGCAGTGTCTCGCTCCAGTCGCTCCTCAAGGCTGGCAAGGTCGCACTCCGTGAAGTCCACCGTCGCGCCACAGACGGTACAGACGAGATGGTGGTGATGTCCGTCCGGCCGGGTCATCATGTAGGCGCGGCAGCCATCTGGGGCGTGGACGCGACAGACCAGTTCGTGCCTTCCGAGCAACTCAAGTGTGCGATACACCGTCACACGGCCAATGTCGGGACAGAAGGAGCGGGCGCGCTCCAGAATGGCATCCGGGGTGAGACACTCGTGGCTCGAGGCGAGTGCCTTGAGCACCGCGTGCCGCTGAGGTGTGAGCCGGTAGCCCCGCTCACGGAGCATACCCGCTATGCGATTCGCCGTGAGTCTCATGCCGCCATCTCGTACCCTGCGTCTCCTTCAGGATGTTCTAGCCGTCCCGTCCTGACCGCACTGCTACACAGTGTGCACGGCGCCAGCGTCGCTCACAAACCCGAGCACGAGCAGCATGAGAACCATGTATGCAATCCAGCCGATCAGTGCGGTTACGATCGCCCTCCAGGTGGAGAAATCGAGCGCCTGGCGCACGGCGATCACGGTGGCAACAAGCGCCCACGCGGAGGCAGCGAAGGCGATGACGCCACCCACGCCGGGAAGGAACGCGAAGATTCGCAGCAACCCTGGAGAACTGGCGAAACCCATTGTCCGCAGCAATTCACCCCACGTTGAGGAAGTCTGCGGCCCCTTGAGAATGCTGACCCCGAAGATATAGGCGAACAGTGCCCAGAGCAGCCAGCCGATGATTGCGGCGGCCAATCCGTACATCAGGCCGTAGATGAATCGACCGCTCCCATCAGTCAGCAAGGCGTCCATCCCCGTGCCGACGCCGGCGGCAAGACTCACCAAGACCACCACCAGCAACGCCTGGCCCGTCGCCGACGAGTCGGCTTCCACCTCCTCGTAGAAGGCAGGCTGCAACTGCATCGCCCTCACGATTCTATTGAGCAGACCGGTCGACGACGCCATGGACACCTCCGCGAAATCCTTCGGAGCGTATCGTAACTGTCTATGCACCCGATAATCAACGGGAGGGTCATCCACACCGCGGCCCGTGCATCCCCGTATGGCACTGTTGCCCTGCCGTCACACTCTCAGGTCACGACCGCAGTGCCGCAGGGGGCGACGACCATCGCCCCACGCATCTTCCGCGTGAAGCCCCACAAGACCGGCTTCACGCTCACACGGGACGACAGAAGGCGCGCACACTGAGTGTGCGCGCCTTCCCAATCTCAACACGGAGTAGCCGATACCGTCTACTTGACTTCGACGGTCGCGCCTGCGGCCTCGAGCTTCGCCTTGACGCTGGCGGCCTCTTCCTTGGAGACGGCCTCCTTAACGTTCTGCGGAGCGCCCTCGACGAGGTCCTTCGCCTGCTTCAGCCCCAGATCAGTGACCTCACGCACAGCCTTGATGACCTCGATCTTCTTCTCACCAACAGCCTTGAGGACGACGGTGAACTCAGTCTTCTCCTCTTCCTCTTCGGCTGCTTCGGCCGGAGCGGCGGCGCCGGCAGCAGGCGCAGCAGCAACAGCGACCGGAGCCGCACTGACACCAAACTCCTCTTCGAGAGCCTTCACCAGCTCCGAGAGCTCAACCACAGTCATTTCCTTGACCGCGGCGAGAATCTCATCGATGCCGAGGGACTTGCCGTCCTTCTTCACGGTCTTCTTGGCAGCCTTCTTCTCTTCAACCTGGGTCTCATCGGCCACACTGGCCTGTGTCTCATCGGACATGTCTCTACCTCCTTACCTACTGGGCAAGTGATTCTATACGAGCCTGAAGAACGTTACGCAGTCCCTGCAATGGCCACGACAACGCACGATGAAGCCGGCTCACCGGAGCCTGTAGCTGCGCCGCCAGTTGCGCAACCAGCACCTCGCGCGGCGGCAAATCGGCGAGCGAAAGCACCTCAGCGGCGGTGAGCACGCGCTGGCCGAGCAGTCCTCCGCGTATCTGCACCGTCGCATCCTTGGTCCTGGTCTGTTGCCGCAGAACCTTCGCCGCTTCGACCGCGTCGCTGGCGAATCCCAGCGCCATGGGGCCCTCCATGATCTGCATGACCCGCGTTCGGTCGGTCTGTTCCGCCGCGATACGCAGCAAGGTGTTCTTCACGACATGGTACTCGATCCCGGCTGCGGCGAGCGTCCACCGCAACTGTGCCAGGTCCTGTGCGGTAGTACCCTGGTAGCTCGTGGAAACCACGAACTCGTTCTCAGCCAGATTCTTCTTCAGATCGGCGATTACCTCTGACTTCTTCTCTTTAAGCATAGCCTCACTCCAAAAAAAAGCCCTGCGCCAACAACGCGACACAGGGTCAAACCCGCGCCTCGGCAGGCACTCATTAAGCCCATCTCCGGGCGCCTGCGGTCATTGGCGAACGTATGCAATTATACCAGAATCGGTGCTATTCGGCGACCGTCATCGCCGACCGTAGATCGAGCTTCAGGCCGGGGCCCATCGTAGTAGCCAGTGTGATGCTCTTGATGTACTGTCCCTTCGCACCACTTGGCTTCGCCTTGATGATGGCATCCATCACAGCTCCGAAGTTCTCGACCAGCCTTTGCGTCTCGAAGCTGATCTTGCCAATCGACAGATGGATGATAGCGGTTCGATCGAGGCGGTATTCGACTCGCCCTTTGCGGGCGTCGGCGATTGCCCTGGGCAGATCGTCCGGCTGCACCACCGTCCCCGACTTCGGGTTGGGCATCAAGCCGCGACGGCCCAGTATCTTACCCAGCTTCGCCACTTTGGGCATCATGTCAGGAGTGGCCATGGCAGTATCGAACTCGAGCCAGCCATCCTCGATCTGTTTGACAACGTCATCGGCGCCGACGAAGTCGGCGCCTGCATCGCTGGCGGTCTTGGCAGCAGGACCCTGAGCGAACACAAGCACACGCACCTCTTTGCCAAGACCGTGCGGCAGCAGCGCAACACCGCGGACTTGCTGGTCCGCGCTGCGGGGGTTCAGCCCCATCTTGAGATGGACTTCAACGGTCTCATCGAAGGCCGCGAACGCTGCCTTCTTCGCCGTTTCGATTGCCTCGGCGACGGAGTAGGTCTTCTCCTTCTCAAGGAGCGCCGTCGCCGCTGTGTACTTCTTGCCGTGTGCTGTCATCGAATACTGTTCTCCAATCTAGTGCGCGACGCTAGTTCTCCACGTCCACGCCCATGCTGCGCGCCGTTCCGGCGACAATCGCTGCTGCGGCATCAACATCCTGCGCATTCAGATCCTTCATCTTGGTCCTGGCGACCTCGTACAGTTGTTCACGCGTCAGCACGCCCACCTTGGTACGCCGCGGCGTGCTGCTTCCCTTCTCGATGCCAAGCGTCCGCCGCAGCAGGTCGGACACCGGGGGCTGCTTGGTGACGAACGTGAAGCTGCGATCATGGTACACCGTGATCTCAGCAGGAATGATGAAGCCCTCCTGCGACGCCGTCCGCTCGTTGTATTCCTTGCAGAACGCCATGATATTCACGCCATGCTGGCCCAGAGCCGGACCGATGGGAGGCGCGGGCGTCGCCTTTCCTGCACGTATCTGCAGCTTGATTATTGCGGTGACCTTCTTCTTTGCCATGACTACAGTTTCTCCACGGAGAGGAAGTCCAGTTCCACCGGCGTCTCGCGACCGAACAACGACAGATGAACGATCGCCTTGCCCTTCTCGGCGTTGACCTCCTCAACCTTGCCTATGAAATCTATGAATGGTCCATTGGTGACCCGAACGCTGTCGCCCTTCTTGAATGCCACCTTCACCTCGGTGGGTGAATCCTGCATGCGTTCGAGGATGGTCTTGGCTTCTGACTCCACCAGTGGTGTCGGCTTGATGCCGGTGCTCACAAACCCGGCCACACCGGGCGTATTGCGCACGATATCCCAACTCTCCTCATCCAGGTCCATCTGCACCATGATGTAGCCGGGAAACGCCTTACGCACCACCGTGCGCCGCTTGCCGGCGCGTATCTCCATCTCGTTCGTGGTCGGAACGATGACACTGAATATCTTGTCGCCCGCGTCCATGTACTTGACGCGCTGCTCAAGGTTACGCTTCGCCCGGTCTTCACGACCTGACGAGACGTACAGCAGATACCACTGTCCCTGTGCCATCTGCATCCTAACTGCTGAAGAGCAACAGCCGCATCAACCAGCTGAAGCCAAGGTCCAGCACACCAAGCACAATGCCCACGAAGAGACACACCGCGGCCACCAGCACGCTCAAGCGCATCGCCTCGCGCCTCGACGGCCAGTGAGCCTTCTTCAACTCGAGATACGCATCCGCGAAGAAACGGAACCTCGAAGGCTTCTTCGTGAGGACCGGAGCCGGTTTGGCGACCTTCGGTTTGGGCGTCTCCTTCGCCGGCGCCGATTGCACGGCGGGCGGCGTTGTCTCCACCGCCCGCTCGAGGACCGGCTTCGCTTCGGCAGACGCGGGGTTCTTGCCTGGCTTTCGCTTCTTGTCTTTCGATCCCATCGCTACTTCGTCTCTCGATGCGCTGTCTGGGTCCGGCATCGAGGACAGAACTTCTTCAGCTCGAGCCGTTGAGAATCGTTCTTCTTGTTCTTCTCGCTCGTGTAGTTCCGCTCCTGGCACTGCGTGCAGGCCAGGTGAATCACGAGACGCTGTTCGCCCTTCTTAGCCATTTACTTCAGTACCTTCGTGATGACGCCGGCGCCGACGGTTCGGCCACCTTCGCGCACCGCGAAACGAAGGCCTTCCTCCATGACGACCGGGACCATCGTCTTGATCTTCATGCTGGTCAGGCTGTCCCCGGGCATAGCCATCTCGACCCCATCGGGCAGGATGATCTCACCGGTGACATCGGTGGTGTGGATGAAGAACTGGGGCTTGTACCCGGTGAAGAACGGCGTATGGCGTCCACCCTCCTCGCGCTTGAGGATGTAGATCTCGGCGTTGGCTTCGGTATGCGGCGTCACGCTCCCGGGCTTGGCCATGACCTGGCCACGCTCGATCTCCTCTCGGTCGATACCTCGAAGGAGGATGCCAACAGCATCGCCTGCCTCGGTGCTGGTCAGCGTCTTGTGGAACATCTCCATGCTGATCGCCACCGTCTTCCTCGTGGGCTTGATGCCGACGATCTCGACCTCCTCGCCTGCCTTGAGCATGCCTCGCTCAACACGGCCGGTGGCCACAGTACCGCGGCCCTTGATGCTGAACACGTCCTCGATGGGCATGAGGAACGGCTTGTCCCTATCACGAACCGGCGTTGGAATGTAGCTGTCCATCGCATCGAGCAGCTTCCAGACCCTGCCGCACCACTCGCACTCGCGCTGGCCACAGCCGCACTCGAGGGCCTTCAGGGCGCTCACATGCACGACGGGGAGCTCATCGCCGGGGAAGCCATTGGCCTTGAGAATATCGCGAACCTCCACCTCAACCAGCTCAAGCAACTCGGGGTCCTCCATCGTGTCGACCTTGTTCAGGGCGACGAGCATGGCCGGGACCTCCACCTGGTGCGCCAGCAGGATGTGTTCGCGCGTTTGAGGCATGGGGCCGTCATCAGCAGCAACCACCAGCACGGCGCCATCCATCTGCGCAGCGCCGGTGATCATGTTCTTGATGTAGTCAGCATGTCCCGGGCAGTCAACATGGCAATAATGGCGCTTCGCAGTTTCGTACTCCAGATGGGCAATAGCGATTGTAACGCCGCGCGCCTTCTCTTCCGGGGCATTGTCGATGGAATCGAACGGCCTGTACTGGTTGTAGCCGCCCGCCTTCGACAGCACCAGCGACATCGCGGCTGTGAGTGTTGTCTTGCCGTGATCCACAT
>CAYNXN010000072.1:0-7243 GCA_964401175.1 uncultured Dehalococcoidales bacterium
GCATCTCCTTCAAGCCATCGACGATGGCGCCGGAGGGGTTGTTGGTCGCAACGATTCGTCCGGCTGACATGTCATTGAGCATCTCAGCCAGCATGTCGCCGCCGGTGTACATCGGGAACGAGGTGGGGAATGGCGTCTGCATGCGCCAGGTGAACTTCTCTGTGCTGGGCTGCGACGGAGTGGTCGGGGTGGTGGGAGTGGTGGGGGAAGTCGGGGTTGTGGGCGTTGTCGGGGTTGTGGGGGTTGCTTCCGGTGCGCATCCCGCAATCAGCAAACCGCTGAGTGCGAAGATGGCAACGAACAGCATGAGCAGTCTGTTACCTTTCACTTTCTACCTCCTGTGTAGATTCGGGCTCTCTGCCTGAGGCCCCTGAACCGCTGCCAGATACGCGAGAACGGCTCGCATGCCTCGTGGCACTTGAACCGTTCAACGGTCACTGAGGATAGTCTAGCTATCGTTGGCATATTGGAGTGGGGATCTCGCAGTAGTACGCTATCCTGTACGCCTTACTCCTGTCAACCCTCCGCTCTCTCGTCCACCGTGCGGATACAACTACCCATGATTCTCAGCAGATCACACCGGTGTATCACTGCGATGTGCTTGCAGCCATGGCGCTTGTCCATGACCACCACGCGGTCCTCGAACACCTGCGCCAGGATCTCCTTTCCACACCCGTCACACGTGACCACCCAACCGCCGTCCGGTCCTGTGTTCTGTTTCAGCACGTCGCCGACTCCCCCGGAGTTCTGCACCCATCAACGCTGCACCATACCGCAACGGCCGCAAAGGAAGGTTATCGCATCGAATGACTGAGCACCAGCGTATCATGCGTGTAGTCGATTGTCAACGAGCGTTTCTCATGCAGAACCGTCGCCGCGCAGAGCCGGACGAATGCTGACCCTGCCCTGTGGCAGTCGATGATGCGTCAACGGGCGCTTGCCGTTTCTCCACGCCCGTGCTGGCGTGCACCGTGTGCGCGCGGACAGTGGCAGGAAGGAGGCGCAGCACTCCTGCGGGCGGCCCGCGATCTGCGCCTGCTTGCTACGCCTTCTGGTCGGCCTGCCGCGGGTTCAGAATGTGATTCAGGACCATGCCCCACTCGCGCCTCTCCCACGTGACGAGGAGAGGGCCGGCGATGAACATGGAGCTGTAGGTGCCTATCAGCAGCCCAACGAACAGCACGAGGATGAAATAGTAGATGGTGCTGCCGCCGAAGAGAAGCAGTGCGAGAATCACGCACAGCGTCGTCAGCGATGTGTTGACGGTCCTGACCAGAGTCTCGACCAGGCTGCAGTTGACGGTGATGCCGAGGTCGGCGCTGATACCCTTGGCCCGGTTCTCGCGAACCCGGTCAAAGACCACGACGGTGTTGTTGATGGTGTAGCCGACGATGGTGAGCAGGCCGGTGATGAAGAGTGCATCCACCTCCACGCCCCTGACCCTACCCAGGAGCGCGAAGATGCCGGCGACGATCAGAATGTTGTGCACAAGTGCGATGATGGCGCAGGTGCCCCACTTCAATGGACTCGGCATCCGGCGAAATGCCCAGGCGATATAGAGCAGCATCGCGATGGATGCGAACAGAAGTGCAAGTCCAGCCTGTCGTGCGGTCTCGGTCGCGATGGACGGAGAGACCGTGCTGTAGTCCAGCACCGTGGCACTCGTGCTTAGTGCAGCCTCCACTCCCTCTATCAGCGACTCACGCTCTTCGACTGAAAGAAGCCTCAAGCGAACCAGGTAGTCGTCGGAACTCTTCTGCACGATCGCCTCGGGACTCCCTTGGTCGGCCAGTGCCTGCCGCAGCGCGCCTTGTTCCACCTGGGGCTCAAACCTCAATGTCATCGAGGTGCCCCCGGAGAAGTCGATTCCCGGACGGAGTCCGAACGCCGCCAGGGCGACGACGGCGATGATGACAGCGATGCCGGAGCCCAGGAAGAACCAATGTCTCTTGCCCACGAAATCGATCATGACTTCACTCCGTATGCGCGCAGGTCAGTGATGGTTCTCTTCGACACAATGATGCGCAGGAACGTTCGGGTCACCACGATGGCGGTGAACATGCTGATGGCCACACCTATCGTCAGTGTGAGGGCGAAGCCGCGCACCATGAAGGCGCCGAAAGTGCCGCCCAGCCAGAAGAGAATAAGACAGGCGATCAACGTGGTGACGTTGCTGTCGCGGATCGCGGACCACGCTCGCGCAAAGCCGATCTCCACCGCTGCCTGCAGCGAGCGACCCGCCCGCAGCTCTTCCTTCATGCGCTCAAATATCAGCACGTTAGCATCCACCGCCATGCCGAGAGAGAGGATGAAAGCCGCGATTCCGGGCAGGGTGAGTGTGAGGTGAGATGAGAACGCGGCGAATATCGCCAGGAAGATGAGCCCGTATATGCCGAGGCTGACGCATGCCACCGCGCCAGGGAAACGGTAGTACACGAGCATGAATATCAGCAAGAGGAGTATGCCGACAGCAGCGGCGATGAGGCTCTTTCGAATGGAGTCGGCGCCCAGCGTCGCATCCACGTCCCGTTCATCGATGATCTCGAGTGGGACATCGAGCGCGCCCGAATTCAGCTTGTTGACCAGGTCCCGCGTCTCTTCGATGGTGAAGTTGCCCTGTATCTGTCCGCGATTTGAGATGACTGACTCGACCGTCGGCGCGGAGATGATATCCTGGTCGATGGCGATCGCCAGTGGTTTCTGGAGGTTTCGACTGGTTATCTGTTGGAACAGGTGGGCGCCCTCGTCGTTCCATTCGAACACCACGATGGGTGCGCCGAACTGGTCGAAATCCGGGGCGGCGCTCCTGAGGTACTGACCCGTCAGGGCTCGCTGTTCCCCGTCCGTACCCGTGGCTGTGGCTGCCTCCTCCTGAAAAGCGTAGTAACCCTCACTGTCAAGCACCGGATTCCCACTTGCATCGACTTCGAGCTCGCGGAAGTAGAGCAATCCGGTATCTCCGATCAGACGTATCGCCCGTGTGATGTCCGTGACGCCGGGCAACTGCACCAGGATACGGTCCGTGCCTTGCTTCTGAATAACCGGCTCGGTTGCCCCGAACTCATTCACACGGCGTTGAATCTTCTCGATTGCCGACGCCATCGCCTGCTCATCGGTCACCGAGGGGGCCTTCTTCGAGAGGTCCGCCCGGTAGAGCAGTTGACTGCCCCCGCGGAGGTCCAACCCCAGGCGAAGTCCGTCCGGGCCGAGAAGCTTCGACTGAATCGGGACCGTGGCCCACAGGCTCAGCCCCACCAGTACTGCAATGAACACCAGGAGCGCGGTATCTCTTCTTTTCACTTCGCAGACCTCACAGTGAAGTGTCTGTCATCCAGCATCTTTCGAGCAAGCGCGAACGCGTCATCCCTTGTGGTAATCACGCCCGCCGCCTGTGCTTCCCTAACGGCTTCCAGCAGCACTCCCACCGAGGGGCCCGGCTGCAGGTTCAGCGCACGCATCAACTCGTGACCGTCAAGCAGCTTTGGCGGTGCGACTGCATTCTCCTGCCGGGTCCGTTCGTCGAGGATGAAGCCAACAAGCTGGCACACGGCGTGCCATTCGGCCATGGTGAACAGCCGCCCCCTACAGGCGAGATAGTCCGCCATGGCCAGATAGAGCACGCCCACGCCGGCATGGCCCGTATCGCGGAAGAAACGATACACTGCCCTTCTCGTCGGCATACCTTCCGTGGACATCTGCGCCGGACGAAGATGGTGACACACAAGCGTCTCTACGAAGGACGCCTCGTGCGCACTGAACCTCAGCCGTTGCAGCATCGCCTTCGCCACTGCGGCCCCTTCCGTCGCGTGACCCAGGAAGCGCGCCCGTCCAGTGTCGTCGAGTGACTTGGTGCGCGGCTTGGCTATGTCGTGCAGCAGACTTGCGATCTTGATGAGTGTCGCTCTGGATGTGTCGGACGACACCGGAGCGGCGAGATACAGGTCATGCGCCTCACCTGTGGGAAGGCAGTCGAGCATCTCATCATTGCCATGGTTCCAGTCACACTGCCCGGTTATGAACTCAAACGTCGCTACCGTCTGCAAGGAGTGCTCAAGGACATCCCAGAAATGGCACGTTGGCTGCTCCACATCGCGGCAGTCCTCCAGCTCGGGAAAGACCTCGGTGAGCAGCCCGAGCCTGTCCAGCAGGCGCAGGCTCTCGCTTGCGCCCGGCATGGCGACGATCTTCACCAACTCCTCCCTCGTGCGCTCGGCGGCAACTCTGCGTACCAGGCGGGCATCGCCCTTAATGGCAACCTCGGTCTGCGCCTCGATGAAGAAGCCCAGCTCACGCGCCAATCGGACTCCCCTGAGCAAACGCCCCGGATCCTCGCGGAAGACGCGTTCGCTGCCTGCCCTCACTCTGCCACATGAGATATCCTCAAGACCCCCGAGGGGGTCGATGACGATGCCCGGCATGTCGTCGCAGGCCAGGGTCGATTCACCACATCGGGACACGGCATCGTCGAGCCGGATGGCCATGGCGTCGATGGTGAAGTCGCGCCGGGCGAGATCCTCCTCGATGGTGCCGTCGAGGCGGGCGAAGTCAATGGCGAGGTGATCCTGACCGGGTGGACTCGCCTCAGCTTGGTCGTGCGGCCGTGGGGTCTGTACCACACGGGCGATGCAGTGCTCCTCGTTCAGAGGGAAGTATGACGCCCCAAGTTCTCGCGCAACCCGCTCTGCCGCCGAGAACGGATCGCCATGGGTGACGACATCGATGTCTCGCGGGATTCGTCCCAGCACCGCGTCGCGGACGAAGCCTCCGACTACGTAGCCAGAGGGGACGGCTCCGCTGATGGCTTTGAGAACTCCGGATAGTGAGGCACACGCGCGGGTGCATTCAGACAGGGGCATAGACGAGGATTATAGTCCGGTGCGCTGTCACTTGTAAAGCACTGCTTCGTTCCGGGCGATGACGGTGTTGCCCTGCGTTAACCTGTGCGACCTCTCCGGGTACTCGCGGGATATGCGGGGGAGTCCACCTCCATCCGTAGCGAGAGGATCGCTCCGAGCAGCATCGCAGCCCCCAGCGGAACAAAGGTGAAGGCATAGCTGCCGAATCGGTCGAACGTGAAGCCGGCCAGATAGGGGCCGACCGCCGCCGTGCCGTGGGAGATTGCGATCATTATGCCGATGAGCTGGCCGATGTTGCTCATGCCGAAGGCGCGGCTGAGCACACCGATGACTGAGACCGCTCGTACACCCTGGCAGTATCCGTAGACCGCCACGATGGCGAACAATCCGGGGTCGCGATGCACCAGGAGCAATCCGATCATGCCCGCCGCCATGCCCGCCTGTGAAAGCGCCAGTGTCCTGGCCCATCCGAACCGCTCGGACAGGAAACCAGAGGAGAGTCGACCTGGAATGGAGAGGGCGCCGGATAGCCCAAGGGCTGCGGCTGCTGCTGGTTGCGACACACCTGCATCAATCGCGAACGGCACCAGATGAACGGTCATGACCTGAAAGGACAGCGTGGTCACCACCATGATGGCTACAACCTGTACGAATTGCGGTGCACGCAGCAGCTTGCCTCGGTCCAGTGTGGCAGCCTGTCGTGTGCAGTCGCGCTCCGTCCGCGCATCCGCTTTGGTCGCGTGCGGCGCTGCTCTCATCACAAGTGCGGCGAAGGACAGCAGGCACCAGAAGATAGCGCCGGCAAGGGCGAACGACGGGCGCCATCCCAGGGTCAAAATGAGCCAACTGAACAACGGCGCGAACACGACGGCGCCGGCCCCGACCCCTGCCATGGTTGCGCCAAGGGCAATCGCTCCTCCTCGCCGGTGCTCAAACCAGCGGCCCACCGTTGCCGTCGGGACGGGGATGAGTGCTCCAGCGCCCAGTCCCGTCGCAAACAGCAGTGCCTGGAGCTGGGGAATCGTCTCGATCCGACTGCAGCAGAACAGCGACGTGCCTGATACCGCGGCTGCCGTCAGCAGTATCCTCGCAGGCGGGTACTTGTCCGCAAGGCGGCCGAAGGCGATTGAGGAGACTCCATAACCTACGGCGAGGAAGGTGTAACCTGAGGAGACCAGGGCCCGGCTCCAGCCGAAATCGCTCTCCAGCGCCTTGAAGAAGACCCCGAGTGACCACTGTATCTCGCCGAGGCCCGCGGTGGCCGCAAACGCGGCCGCAACGAGGATGATATCGTATGAGGGGCGCCAGAGCTTACTGCGTCCCATCGCGGCTCTCCGATCGTTTCGACCTGGCGCTGGTCGCCCGGCAGACACCGGGGTGAAGCCTCTTGAGCCAGTTACCGCAGTGGTCCCATACCTGGCGCATGGGGTGCGGGAGGGGATGCCCCGATGCATGCCGGGCATAGCCACCGTGCTGTGACGCCTCCCAGTCATGGCTGAACGGCGAGGGGGGTGGGCTCAAGGTGGCGTCGCACAGGTGGAGTTGGTACGATTGCGGGTGGCAGAGTCGCATTGACACTGGTTCCAGCGCGATTGTATGCTGGATGCAGCATAACCCGGCACGTTTGAAGATGTCAAAGCAGTGTCTTCCGGTCGCGTGGTCATGCACGTGGAGGTCGCCGGCAGCGTGTGGTTGCCGGCGCGGACCCGCGGAAGCTCTTGAGGGTCTGGTGCGCGCATTGCTCACTCCGCGTAGTGCCTGTTGGTTGGCGGCGGCGCGTCAGTAACCGGGAGCTGCACGCAGGTGGCGAACGCCAGCGGGGCGCTGTTCCCGTGTGGCTGCGGTCGGTCGATTGTACCGGGGCATCGGGCGAATTTCGGTGGCTTATGGGCCGATTGTCCGTGGCAATTGCAGTGCTGATACCCGCATCATTGTTCTTTGTGAGAGGAGGGCGTAATCATGGCTGAGAAAGAACGGGTCACTATTCTTGAGGTTGGTCCCAGGGACGGATTCCAGAATGTCGCCGTCCAGATTCCCACTGATGACAAGGTGAAGGTAGTCAACGAGCTTGTCGAGGCGGGGTTAACGCGAATCGAGACAAGCTCCTTCGTGCATCCTAAGTGGATTCCGCAGCTCAAGGACGCTGAGGAGGTCTTCGCCCGGATCAGCAAACCTGAGGGAGTGGTGTTCAGTGCGCTGATACCCAATGAGCGAGGACTCGATCGCGCAATCGCCATCGGCGTCAAGGAGGTCTGTTATGTGGTGGCGGCAAGCGAGACGGTCAGTAAGATGGTCTTCAACAAGGGAGTTGACGAGGCGATGGCCCTCGTTCCTCAGCTCGCCAGGACCGCAACGGCTGCCGGTGTCGACTTCCGTGTGACGATCGC
>CAYNXN010000073.1:0-7113 GCA_964401175.1 uncultured Dehalococcoidales bacterium
ATCCTACACTCTTTCCCTACACGACGCTCTTCCGATCTACTGCGCCGCGCTTACTCTTCCAGTTCCACGACGACCTCGCAGTACGGGTCGCCGGCGGGCAGCACTTTGGTGATGATGGGCTTCTTGACCTTCACGCCCAGCGCATCGAAGGTGCCCTCCTCCATAGCCTCAAGCAGTATCGTACATATCTGTGGGCAGCGCTCGTAAGGCTTCGCCTGGGAGCACTCGTACTCGTGCTTCACCGCGCGCTTCTTGCCCCATTCAACCCACTCGCCGCGGACTCCGGCGTTGTTGTCTTCCAGGTCCATGATACGTCCCAGGCACCTGGCATCCTGCAGGTCATCGATCTTCATACGCTTCTGCATCGTGGCGGCGCGGCGCTTGCCTACCTCGTACATCGCCTTCTTGCCGATCTCCCACACCTCGTCGCCGTACTTCTCCGCCAGGGGCGCCAGAACCTCGGTCAGGAATATCCCGAGGGTCCGTCCACCCAGCTCGACCATCTTGAATACGTCGGTGTCGGGCAGGAAGATCGTCTTCCGGTCCTCTCCCAGCGGTGGAACGTCATCCGTGTATTCGGCTACGTGAGTGCCGTGCTCGTAGTGTCTCTCCAATCGTTTGGTCATGCGGTCCTTTCCTCCTTGATGGTTCTTGGGGCCCGTACTCTGCCGGGGGGTGGTGTGACGCGGTTGTATTCCCTTCGCACGGTACCATGTCGCCACTTGAGTGTCAACGACGAGTACGTGTCCCGCTGCGCGGTTTGTTCATGGGCAGCGGGCCTGCCGGTTGGACAGCGACGGTCGAATCTGGTTCAATGCCGCTGACTCCCGCTTGTGGCTTCAACTGGCCGAAGATGGCTCATGGAATGGCTCCGCTCATAGGAAAGGAGAGACCCGGTGGCCGACAAGTACAGCTACTTCCTTGTGGAGAAGGACGGTGCTACCGCTACCATCACGCTGAACCGCCCCGACAAGCTGAACGCGTTCACGATAGACATGCTCTATGAGTTCGCCGGTATCGTGGACGAACTCAGACTCGATCTCAAGAGGAGATTCGTCATCATCACCGGTGCCGGCCGCGCCTTCTGTTCCGGTATCGATGTCACCAGACAGGCGCGGGAGGAATGGTACGACCCGCGCCAGCCTAACGAGAGGCTGTTTCAGGAGAACGGCCAGAACCTGGTGCGGAACTGGACCAACCTCCACCAGATCACCGTGGCAGCAATCAATGGCCCCTGTGTGGGGCTCGGTTTGGGACTGGTCACCTCCTGTGACTTTCGTATCATGGCGGAGGGCGCCTACTGCAGCATCCCGGAGACCGCCATAGGCATCGGCTACTCGGTCAGTTGCCTCTACCCGTTGCTCTCGTTGGTCGGCCCTGCCGAGGCGCGTCGCATGATTATGACCTGCGAGCCGGTCTCGGCCCGCGAGGCCAGAGAGACGGGCCTGGTCCATGAGGTGGTCCCTCCAGACCGGCTGATGAGCGCCTGCCAGGAGCTGGTGGGGAAGCTCGCCACCAAGGGGCCAACAGCCCTGCGGCTGGTGAAGCGGATGATCAACGCGGCAACCGTCGCGCAGTTCGCCGACCTGGCAGCCGTGGAACCCGAGTTGATACAGGCATTCTACAGCGCCACCGGCGATATTAACGAAGGCATGAGCGCGTTTCGTGAGCGCCGCGAACCTCGCTTCAAGCTCGAGACGGACTAGCGCCACCATGCAGCATTCGGCCCGCCGAAGCGAAGCTGCCGCACGCACCGGCGCTGATTGCGGTCTCCCGGAAGAACCGTTGTTGCGCGTGAGTGATGGGGCCGTCGCGTACCTCACCCTCAACCGGCCCGGACTGCGAAATGCCCTGAACCGGCAATTGCTGGTGTCACTTGGTGCGGCTCTGTCAACACTTCAGGCCGACGCGGCCACGCGCGTGGTTGTGCTGTCGGGGGCCGGCGCCTCGTTCTGCGCCGGGGTAGACATAAGCGATGAGGGTCGCCGCACGTTCTACCAGCAGCCCCAGCCAATCGAGCGGCTCTACCAGGAGCATGGACAGAGTGTGGTGCGTCTGCTGCAATCACTGCCACAGGTGACGATTGCCGCAGTGAACGGACCTGCCGTGGGCTGGGGGGTTTGTCTGGCAACCTGCTGCGACTTTCGACTCGCAGCCGCCGATGCTTTCTTTCGCATTCCTGAGATCGGACTGGGCATGCACTATGACGTCGGTTGCCTCTATGGACTGCTGGCGCTGGTTGGGCCGGCGGAGGCGAAGAGGATGACGATGCTGGGCGTCGACGTGTCTGCCGTTGAGGCGGAGCGAATCGGCCTTGCGGACGCGATTGTCCCGGCAGCCGACCTCCCGGTGGCGACGGGGCGGCTGATCTCTCGTCTCCTCTCGCGGGATGTGGCCACATTGCGTGTCGCCAAACGGCAGATCTATGCGGCGACGGTGGCCTGCTCCCGTCACCTCGCCATGCTGGAGGTTGAGCTGGCTACTCTCTACTATGGCAGCAATTGGGACCGCTTCGAGGCGCTGACCGCACGCAGGGACAGGCGTGCTCCCCAGTTTTCAGCGGAACAATAAGAGGGTACACTTACGCCGATACGTTGTTGCTGCAAAGGAGGACTGACACATGGATTTCCATCTGACCGAAGCAGAGCAGATGCTGCAGGCGACTGCCCGAGAGTTCGCCAGAAATGAGATCGAGCCTGCTGCCGATGCTGTCGACCGGGCCGAAGTGTTCGCCATGGACAACTTCAAGAAGCTGGCAGAGGTGGGTTTCACCGGACTGGCGATCCCTGCGGAGTACGGTGGTAGCGGTGGCGATGTCATGGCTCTGTCGATCGTGATGGAGGAACTTGCCCGCGTGTGCGCCTCCACCTGTGACATCGTGGATGCACACATCAGTCTCTGCGCCCGTCCCATCCTGCTCTACGGCAATGAGGAGCAGAAGCGGAAGTACCTGCCGCCGCTCTGTTCGGGAGAGAAGGTTGGCGCATTCGCTATTACGGAAGCTGAGGCGGGCAGTGACATCGCCAACGTCAAGACCACGGCGGTTCGGGACGGTGATGAGTATGTCATCAACGGATCGAAGCTGTTCATCACTAATGGGCCTGCCTGCGACACGATCGTGGTTTTCGCCAATATCCCCGAACTGGCTCCGAGGGGCATGACGGCCTTCATCGTGGAGGCGGATATGCCCGGGTTCAGCCGCGGTCCCCAGTATGAGAAGGTCGGTATGAAGGGTGCTACCAACGCCGAACTCGTATTCGACAACGTGCGCGTGCCCGTTGCCAATCGGCTCGGCGATGAAGGCAAAGGCATGAAGATTTGCCTCGCCACGCTCGATGAGGGGCGTATCGGCATCGCCTGCCAGGCTGTTGGCATCAGCCAGGCGGTTCTCGATCACTGTGTCGAGTACTCCAAGGAGCGGAAGCAGTTCGGAAGGTCGATCAGCGAGAACCAGGCCATTCAGTGGATGCTGGTTGACATGGCCTGTCAGGTGGAGGCGTCCCGGCTGCTCATGTACAAGGCGGCCCGCATCATGGACGAGGGCGGCAATGCAGTCAAGGCGGCCGCCATGGCGAAGCTGGTGGCCACCGATGCCTGCATGCAGATCGCGGTAAATGGCATTCAGATATTCGGTGGTTATGGCTACATGATGGATTCCCCGATGCAGCGCTATTTCCGCGACGCGAAGCTGACGCAGATATACGAGGGCACTTCCGAGGTGCAGCGAATGGTCATCGCACGTGACCTGCTGCGCTGACAAGTTGCCGGACATCGCGAAGAGACTGGTACCGCTCTGGACGCGGCGTTCCCCGCGTCCAGAGTAGTGCCATGGCGCACACCTGTTACGAGGTGAGATGATGCACCTCGAATGAAACGTCGCCACGGGGGTGAAGTGTGAAGACCAGACAGGAGTACATCGATAGCCTGCGGCGCCTCGATCTCGAGGTGTACATGTTCGGTGAGCGTGTGACGAATGTCGTCGATCACCCCATCGTTGTCCCGTCGATGAACGCGGTGGCGGCTACTTACGAACTGGCGCAGGGCGACATCATGACTGCGACCTCTCACCTGAGCGGCAGGCGCATCAACCGTTTCACCCACATCCATCAGAGCACCGATGATCTCGTGCGCAAATCAAAGATGGAGCGGCTGATGGGGGCGTACACCGGTACCTGCTTTCAGCGTTGTGCCGGGATGGACGCCCTGAATACCCTCTCGGTGGTGACGTACGATATCGATCGGGCGCATGGCACTAACTACCACGTGAGATTCCTGGACTACCTGCGTTATGTGCAGGACGAGGACCTCGTCTGCGATGCGGCGATGACCGACGCCAAGGGCGACCGGCGGCTCAGACCGGCGCAGCAGTCGGATCCTGATATGTATACGCATGTGGTACGGGTGGAGGAAGGTGGCATCGTGGTCCGTGGCGCCAAGTTACACCAGACGGGTGCCCTGAATTCGCACGAGATAGTAGTGGTCCCTACTCGAGCGATGCGCGAGGAGGACAGGGATTACGCCATCTCCTTTGCCATACCCAGCGATACCAAAGGCGTCATCTACATCTACGGCCGTCAGCCGAGCGACACGAGGAAGCTTGAGGGGAAGACGTACGACGTGGGTAACCTGTACTACGGCGGACACGAGTGTCTGGTGGTGTTCGACGACGTATTTGTTCCGTGGGAAAGAGTGTTCATGTTCAGGGAGCATGAGTTTGCGGCCGAGCTCGTGGAGAAATTCGCGTCGTATCACCGTCAGAGCTACGCATGTAAAGCCGGTATGGGCGACGTGCTCATCGGCGCCACGCAGACTATCGCGGAGTACAACGGCATCGCCGATGCCCCACATGTCCGTGACAAGCTCGTTGAGATGAACCACCTGAACGAAACGATATTCTGTTGCAGCCTCGCGTGTGCGCACGAGGGAGCGGCTGAGCCTTCGGGCACCTACTACGTCAACTCGCTCATGGCCAACATAACGAAGCTCCATGTGACGCGCGTGCCGTATGAACTGGCGCGCATGGCGCACGAGATCGCCGGTGGGGCCGTGGTGACGGTGCCTTCAGAGAAGGACCTGCGCGATCCGCGAATCGGCAAGTACGTTGCCAAGTACATGAAGGGTGTGCCGGATGTTCCCGCCGAGAAACGGATGCGTGTTCTGCGCCTCATCGAAGGGTTGACGATGGGTATGGGCTCAGTCTGCTATCTGCCCGAGTCGATGCATGGTGCGGGTTCGCCTCAGGCGCAACGCATCATGATCGCACGGCAAGTGAATCTCGGCGCGAAGCAGTCCGCGGCGATGAGGTTGTGCGGGATAGACTGAACTCTGACCGATCAGGCGCCTTTGGTTACCTGATCGATCAACTCCAGCATGGCGGCGCCGCGCTCGATCGAGTTGTCGTACTCGAAGGCGAACTCAGGCGCATGCCGCATCCTGAGGTTGGTGGAAACCTCCCGGCGGATGAATCCGGTGGCGGCCCTGAACCCTTCCATCGTCTGAGCCTGGGCCTCCGCGTCGCCGATCACGCTCACGTATACGCGCACGTGTCGCATGTCCTCGCTGATGGAGACCTCAGTGATGGAGACCACACCAACCAGCCGGGGATCGTTGAGTTCTTTCTCGATGAGACGGCTGATTTCCTGCTGTATGGCCCGGTTGAGTCGTAGCGTTCTCCTGGACACGTCCACCCTCCCAGCGCGGGCGGCCGCCTTATCGTGCGCAACGATAGGGCAGCAGCCTGCTAGCTCGCCTTCTCCCGGCGGTACAGTTCGATGATGTCGCCGACCTGGGTGTCTCCGAACGGTTGCAGGCCAAGTCCGCACTCCAGACCCGCGCTTACCTCGTTGACCGTATCCTTGAAGCGCCTGATGCTGGTGATCTGGGGCTCATTCACCACCTCTCCACCCCTGACCACTCGTACCTTCCAGGCCCCTCTCCAGACACGCCCCTCTCGCACGAGAACGCCCGCAATCTTGCCTTGCTTCCCGCCCGGGAAGATGGCGCGAACCTCGGCACGACCCGCAAGTGTTTCGACGAAGGTGGGTTTGAGCATGCCCGTGAGAGCAGCTTCTATGTCCTCCTCGAGTCGGTAGATGATGTCGTACCGCTGTATGGCAACGCCTTCCTGCTCGGCCACCTGCTCGGCGCCGGGCGCCGCCTTGGCGTTGAACGCAATGACGATTCCCTTGTGCGCTGCCGCCAGCAGCACATCATTCTCGGTCACTGCGCCGCTCGCGGCGAGCACGACCTTCGGCTTGGCCTCGTCGTTGCCCAGCTTCTCGATGACGGAGCGTATCGGCTCGATGCTGCCTTGCACGTCAGTCTTGAGTACGATGTTCAGTTCCTTGATCTGTCCCTCGCCGATCTGCCCGGACAGCGCGCTGAGACTCAGTTGTGTCGTTGAGGCTCCCTGTTGTTGTTCCTCGATGGTGCTGCGCGCGACCTTGTCGTCGGCGACAACCTTGAAGAGCTCGCCAGCGACTGGAACGCCGCTAAGCCCGAGAATCTCGACCGGCATCGCAGGCCCTGCCTCGGCGATGCGCTCGCCATGGTCGTCGAACATGGCCTTGACCTTGCCCCACGCTGCGCCGGCAACAACCGTGTCGCTCAGGCGCAGGGTGCCACGCTGCACCAGCAGCGTCGCCAGAGAGCCGCGCAGTTTGTCCAGACGTGACTCGATGACTACGCCCTCGGCACTGCCGGTGGGGTCAGCCCTGAGGTCCGCCACATCGGCAACGAGGAAGAGGTTCTCCAGCAGGTCCGGCACTCCATCCCCCGACTTGGCCGAGATCGGAACGCAAACCACATCGCCGCCCCATTCCTCGATAACCAGTCCCGCTTCCACCAGTTGTTGTTTCGTGCGGTCGACATTGGCCTCCGGCTTGTCGACCTTGTTGATGGCCACTACTATGGGCACCCCGGCGGCCTTCGCGTGGTCGATGGCCTCCCGCGTCTGAGGCATAACGCCGTCGTCCGCTGCCACCACCAGCACCACGATGTCCGTCGCATGAGCACCCCTGGCACGCATCGCCGTAAACGCGCGATGACCAGGCGTGTCGAGGAATGTGATCTTGCGGTCCCCCACGACGCTCTGATAGGCGCCGATGTGCTGCG
>CAYNXN010000074.1:0-7100 GCA_964401175.1 uncultured Dehalococcoidales bacterium
TCAGCCGGGCTTTGCCGATGAGGTTCTCCTGCGGCACCGTCCAGCCGTTGTGGGAGTCGTTCGCGCTGTTGCGGTTGTCGCCCAGCACGAAGTACTCGCCCTCGGGGATAACCCACGGCCCCAGGGTGTACCGGGGCTCCGCGTTCAGGTAGTCCTCCTCGAGTGCCACACCGTTCACGAAGACGTAGCCGTCATGCACTTCGATGGTCTCACCCGGAAGCCCGATGACACGCTTGATAAACGGGTACTCCGAATTGAGCGACTCCGGAGGGTCGAACACGATGGTATCCCCTCTCCTCGGGTCGCCAACGCGATAGGCCAGCTTGCCGACGATGATCCAGTCGCCGTCCTGGATGTTCGGCAGCATGCAGGAGTACTGCACCTCATAGCCCTGCACGGTAGCCTTCATGGGAAGAAAAATGGCGAGGGCAATGAGAACGGTGATGAGGATTTCGCGAAGGACTCTCACAGCGATTAGCCATTGTAGCATAAACCCCCCGCGGGGCCGCGGCGTTTAGTAGTTAGTAGTCGCCGTCATGGCCCGCGCACCGGCTGCTGCCGCCGGGGATATTGCGACAGTCGACGGCTATTCACCTCCTGCTTGAGCGCCCCGCCTGAATGCGGGGCGTTCGAGTATCCGGCACAAACGTGGCTTGTAACGGGCAATGTACGAGTGCTAGAATTGCGCCGTCCCGGGCCGCTAGCTCAATTGGTAGAGCAGCTGACTCTTAATCAGCAGGTTCAGGGTTCGATCCCCTGGCGGCTCAGATTTCCACTCACCACAACCTCCAACCTGCGCTTCTGCCACATACTCCCACTCACCATTTCCTGCCGCACACACCCGACCGCAGATCGTTTATCGTCATGCCTGTGACTTCAGCCTTCAGTTCCGGCATGACACGCCGCGAAGTACCTGCTTCCGACACAGCTCATCCACGATCGTACCGCTTCAGCCTCCCGGAGCAGCGCCATCGACTGCTCCCCGCTTCAGGCGCACCTGTGCCCGGATGCAGCGCTCACAGAACGAGGTGCGCCTTCATGCTGTCGCAAGGGAACAGCAGGACAGCCTCACGCAAACAAGCCGGGCGCCCGACAAAACGCGTGCCTTCACCTCGACTGCCATCCTCCGAGCACACGAGCCAGTGTCCCGGCATCGCCAAAGCCTCCCGACTTGCTCACAATGGTGTGCTCGACCCCTTCGCGGTCGGCGCCGCGAGAGCACACCACACCGGGCTCGACTTCTCCCAGCACGTTGACGGACGCGATTTCGAGCGCTTCGCAGGTGTTCAGCGCGGTGAACCCACCCGATAGCACCAGATTAGAGACGCCACTGCGGCGGACAATGCGTGCGGCGAGTGCTCCCATGCAGGGAGCCACTTGATGCGAAAGGTGAGGCACCACGGCGGACAGACTCGTGGTCAGCACCACACTGCGGCCGCGCCCAAGCCCGGTGCAGGCCTCCTCCTCCCATCGCGCCACTTCGGGGCCACCACTGCAGAGAGCGAGCGGTTCAGTTGTGATGATGGTAGCGTCATTGGACGCGTCCAATCGCGCCACCTGGGCCGACGAAGCGATGCGCATGCTCCCAATCACGGCAAGCACCCCGCTAGCACCTCGCAGCGGCTTCTCACACTGCCGCATCGGCCCATTCCTGCCCAGCGCCACCGCCAAGTGCGCCGAGAGTCCTGACGCGGCACACACGCACCAGCCGGTACCGAGAGACGCAATCGCCCGGGCAATGGTATACAGGTCATCTTCCGTTTCGGCGTCAACAACCACGGCTGCAGACGTGGCCAGGCGCAGGGTCCTGTACAAGGCATCTACGCCGGCCCGCACGACATCGAGAGAGGCGCAGGACACATCCAATCCGACGTTGCGCAGGATGGTCGGAATCGAGGACTCACGACACGGCACGCTGGCGTCCCGGCCGTATTCGGTCAGGTGCAGGGGAACTGAATTGAGTCGCCCGATACCGTCCACGACAGTGCGTCCTTCGCGCGGCAGGGCCGAACACACGACCGCCTTCGTCCCCGTCTCGTCGATAACCGCACGTATTTCCGCTCCTATGTTGCCGCGAAGGGTTGAACCAAGTTCCAGGAACAGTTGCCGTCCCGCGAGCCTCCGAGCCACATCCCGCACCCCGGCGTACGATTGCGCCGGACTCACCATCTGCGTCTCGTTCAGGATTGCGACGTTCTTCGCCTGGCACGATGTCTCTGGCGGCCTGATGAACACCGCGGTATCGCCTGGCACCTCGACAAACGCAGCGAGCCTGTCCGCTGCGCCAGTGAGGTCATGTCCAATCAGTCCGATGCGTGAACACATGGCGCCGTGGCATAGTAGCGAGCGCAGTTCCGGCCCGTCAATCGAGCCGTGGTGACTGCCACAAGCGGCCGGTTGTGATACCATCCGCAACACATGCCGCAGTGGCTGGAAGAACACCGAGCCCGTGCACTCGCAGGCCGCAATAATCGCTACCACTCCCCCTCATGGTTCGGGCGCCATGTGACGAGAAAGATATCGCCTTACGTGACATGGGTCTTCCTGCGTCTTGGCATCTCCGCAAACCAGACCTCGTTGCTCAGACTCGTTCTCGCACTGGCAATCGCTCCACTATTCATGCTGGCCCAACCGGTGTGGTGGATAGCGGCTGCGCTGGCCTGCTATGGCCGCATCATACTTGATGCCGTAGATGGGGAACTGGCGCGCTTGAAGGGTACTGCGTCTGCCCAGGGAACCTATCTCGACGAGTTCGTGGATATGGCGAGTTCAGGCATCCTGCTCTCAGGCATCTCCCTCGGCCTCTACCACATGCTGGGGACTCATGCGATCGTGATCGGCCTCGGCGCGGTTGTCCTGAACGCGCTCACTCGCACCCACCTGCACCTGCTCCGCTCAATCGCCTTCGAATGGGGCATTCCAGCTCCGGCAAGAGACTCGGCATTGCCACAAGCCACGGCCTGGATGCGGCGTGCCCGCAGGGCCGCGACGTACCTCCTCATAACCCCGGGACTGCACTACCTGCCGCAGATGGTCACGGCAAGCGTGCTGGATATGTTCATCTCCCCGTTCTCGGTATTCGGCCTCGCCTGTAACATCAGGTTGCTCTGGCTGACCCTCTTCGCGCTGGGATTGCTGCTTGCAGCGGTCACCCGTTGCTGGATGACCGTGCATCGAGGGGTTCAGTCACAGCTCTAGGCGCTCCCTTGAACCGCTCTCTGCTCTGGCCCATGCCCGCGCCGCCGCGTAGGCGCTGACCGAGTTGATATTCCACCAGGGTCCTTCGTAGTTGACGGCCGAAACCTCTACACCTCCGGACGCCATGCGTCCAAACACAAACGACCAACCAGTGGCAAGGCTGGATGCCGCACACAGTTCAAGTACGCGTGTGAACCGGGTCAGTTCAGTTTTCCGCACGAGACCCGCCCCACAGAAGACCGCATCACATTCCCCGGTGGGAATGTGTCTGCCCAGGTCGACGATGCGACGGCCGTCGAGCTTCAGCGGCAGGTTCGAAGACCGTGCGCGAGTCCTGCTCACAGTGAGCGCAAGGCTGCCTTCGGCCAGGAGAAGAGACTGAAGCATCTGCCGGTCATACGCGATGTCGCCATTCAGTATGAGAACGTCGCCCGTCAAATAGTCTCTTGCAGCCACCAGCGACGAAATGGGACCGTTCCCTCGATAGAAGTGGTTTTGAGCCACCGTGATGCCTTCGTAACCGTGCACGCTCTCCACTATGTCAGCCCCTCGATATCCCACCACGACAGCCACATCACGCACGCCGACCTCACCAAGGAGGCGCAGTTGTCTCCCGAGCACCGTCTCGCCGGCAAGCGGCAGCAGACATTTCGGTCGCCGGCCGGTCAGAGCGCCCATGCGGGAACCTCTCCCAGCCGCAAGGACAATCGCTTTCATGTGCACTGATCCCTCAGCCGGCTACGACCGATCCCTGATACGGAACACGAAGTCGCCTGGCTCACACCCACACCTGCCGGCCCATGTTCCCGGTGGATCGCATTCACAGGATGAAACAACTCGGATGTCCGGATGCAGGTCCCTTCACCTGTGGATCCGGAGCCCGATTCGGCGTACCTCGCCGACGTGCACATGATGTAGACTGGAGACTGACAATGTCAATCAGCTTCGCCACGGCACAGCCCCGTCACCATGCCGCAGGCGTCGCAGGAGTACTTGTGTGCGGCGAGCCGCCACCCACCTGCATTTCCAGAACAGAAAAGGGGACTGCAACAGTGCAGCCCTCACTTCAGTCATGTGTAGCACACGGGGGAGTGTCAGCATCACTCGATGACTTCCGGCCCTACAATGAGAACGAGTCCACATTGCGGTGTACAGGGCGGTCTGTGATAGCCTTCGGGTCAGCCATTATGGAAATGCCAGCCCTTATCCGCATGAACGCCGTCCTGCCCCACGCCGCATCTCCCCGCGCGAGACACCATGCCGTGGACGCGTCAGCGCACGAAGGCGGGATGCGTTGAAGTACCGCCTCATCGCCATCGACCTCGACGGCACCGTGCTGGACAAGGGTGGCGACATCATCCCCAGCGCACGGGAAGCCATCCGCGAGGCGATGGACCGGAACGTGGTTGTCACCCTGGCAACAGGCCGGATGTATCAGCCGAGCAACCGTTTCGCCCGGGAACTGGGCATCACGGCGCCGCTCATCTGCTACCAGGGCGCGATGATACGGCAGCCGAACGATGGCGATGTTCTCTGGCACAAGCCGCTGCCAAGCCCACTGGCGCTGCAGGTCGTCACCGAGATGCGCCGGGTCGGGCTGCACAAGTACGTATACATCGACGGCGAGATGTACGTGGAAGAGATACACGAGAAGGATCAGTGGTACTCCGAGCGCAACTACGTGCAGTTGAACCTCGTTGAGGACCTCGCCGCCTTGCTGGCTCAGGAGCCGACCGAGGTCGCGGCCAGGGGCGAGCCGGAGCAGATAGACCGCCTCGTGGCGCGGCTCGACCGGTCTCTCGGTGCGGCAGTCATCGTCAATAAGGTACATTCGGCCTTCTGCGAGATAGCCCACCCCGACTCCGGTAAGGGCAATGCCCTGAAGTTCCTGGCCGGGCAACTGGGGATTCGGCGCGACCAGGTGGCGGCAGTGGGCGACGGCCCCAATGACATCAGCATGCTCAGCTGGGCCGGACTGGGCATCGTGGTGGGCGACGCGCCGGACGAGGTGAAGCGCGCGGCGGACCGGGTTATCGACCACGGGAGCGAGGACAGTTTCGCCGAGGCAATCGCCCAGCTACTGCGCGATGGCGCGGATTGACCCTCACGCCGACGCCAACGCAGGGACCAAGGTCGACGCGAAGTGGAGCACACGGTGCAAGCAGCGGGATGGCGCCGGCCGTGACTTGCCAAGATGAGGGGGGCGTTGTAGCATCTGGCCACCATTCGTTCTTGAGGGAACGATTGAGTCACTCGACGAGCGGTCCCCGGAGGCCGCGACAGGAACAGACATGAGCATTGTTGATCTGCGCAGCGACACAGTGACCCTGCCCACGGAAGAGATGCGCCGGGCGATGTACGAGGCCGAGGTGGGCGACGACGTCTACGGCGAGGACCCCACGGTGAACCTGCTGGAGGAGAGGTCCGCCGACCTGCTGGGGCAGGAGGCGGGACTGTTCACCGCCAGCGGCACCATGAGCAACCTGGTGGCCATCCTCTCGCACACGCGCTCGGGCGACGAAATAATCGTCGGCAGTGAAACCCACATCCTGTGGTACGAGGGAGGCTCGGCATCGGCGGTGGGAGGAGCTGTGCTGCGAGCGGTGCAGAACGAGGACGACGGCACGCTGGACCTGGAGCGCGTGGAGGCTACGATTAGACCGGAGAACATCCACTTCCCGCCAACGACGCTGCTGTGCCTTGAGAACACGCACAACCGCTGCGGCGGCGCCGTACTCACCCCGGAGTACACCGCGGCTGCCTGCGAGCTGGCCCACCGGCACAACATCGCGGTCCATCTGGATGGAGCGCGCATCTTCAACGCGGCCGTGGCACTGGGCGTTCCCGCGGCCCGGCTGACCGAGCGGGTCGACTCCGTATGCTTCTGCCTCTCAAAGAGCCTGAGCGCGCCGGTCGGCTCCGTGCTCTGTGGCTCGCGAGAATTCATCACGAAGGCGAGGAAGAAGCGCAAGCTGCTGGGCGGTGGCATGCGGCAGGCCGGCGTTATCGCCGCCGCCGGCCTGGTTTCCCTGGACACGGTGATAGGCAAGCTGGCTCAGGATCACGAGAACGCCCGACGCCTGGCGCTGGGACTGGCGCAGATTCCCGGAATCAGTTGCTCGCCTGAGAAGACCGTGACCAACATCGTCATGTTCCGGCTATCCGCCGATATCCCGCCTCGCGACTTCATCGACCGCCTGCGGCAGCGGGGGGTCAGGCTGAATTACCCGGTTGGCCCGCGGGTGCGCGCCGTGACACACCGCATGATCTCGGCGGAGGACGTGGACCGGGCGCTCGAGCTCATCGGCGAAGTGGCGCAGCAGTTGCACACGAGCGGGAGTGAGGCTCGCTGAGCCGTATGATGCAGCGGCCTCTCCCACTGCGCTGCCGTTGAGCGATTCGGTTCGCCGGGCGAAGCGGCAGGCGGGCGCAACCGCCCGCTCCCTCAGGTTCGAGCCACGGCGCAGACAATCACACAGGGTGAGTTATGCCTGAGGGTGAGGAGCGTGACGCCGCGGCGCAGAAGCCACGTGGCCGCGCCGGCAATCAGAGTTGGAGCACCTTCGAGAGGAAGGCCTTGGTGCGCTCCTTCTCGGGAGCTGAGAACAGCCTGTCCGGACTGCCCTCCTCGACGATCTGACCCTCGTCCATGAAGATGCAGCGGTCGGCTGCAGCCCGCGCGAAGCCCATTTCGTGCGACACCACCACCATCGTCATGCCTTCGCGCGCCAGACCAAGCATTACGTCAAGTACTTCCTTGATCATCTCCGGGTCAAGCGCGCTGGTCGGCTCGTCAAAGAGCATTATCTTCGGATTCATGGCCAGCGCACGGGCGATGGCGACGCGTTGCTGCTGCCCGCCCGACAACTCGTGCGGATAGTGCTGCGCCTTGTCGGTGATGC
>CAYNXN010000075.1:0-7096 GCA_964401175.1 uncultured Dehalococcoidales bacterium
GCCCCCCAGCAGTTTTTGAGACTGCCGCGTCTACCATTCCGCCACTCCGGCATGACGGCAGCGCCCTGCAGGACGGCCCGGCGAACCGCGCCGCCGCACGACGACCACAGACGCGTGATTGTACCACAACACCTACGAAGTCGGCGGCCTCCGCGGCCAGTCGCAGAACACCTGCTCCGGCAGCTTGACGAACTCCTCCAGCGGAATAGTGGTCCACGTCTCCGTCTTGATGCCTCCCTCAAGGGAAGCAAGCGACAAGGGGAGCCTTGCTGCCGACTTCTGGTCGGCGGCCTCATACACAATCATCATGTCGTAGGGGCCCAGCAGCCCGTACGCGGACACTACCTTGATGCCCATCGCGGCGATGTGCCGGGCGGCCTCTTCCCAGGCCTTGCCGAAGTCCGTGATACTGTCCGGTCCCGCGGAAGTGAATCTGATCAGCGTGACGTACGTCGTCATCGTCCCCTCCTTCAGGGGCCGGCCCGCGCCGCTGCGCAAGCCCAACCCGCATCGCACTCGGCGTCACAACGGGCGCTGTAGCGTGTCCTAATTTCAACCACACGCAGGTCCGGTTGTCAAACCGCCCATCGCAACAGACGCGGACGTCGTGCCATCACGGGCAACCCACGTTGCAGCGGAGCGAGATGCCGGGGGGCGGCGTTCAGTCACGCCAGGGCGTATCGCCTGTCGGTGACCTCTGGAGCTTCAATTCTCACACGGCGCGCCAGACCACAGCCTCCGGGAAGTCGGCAACAAGCACCAGGCAACGATGTGCGGCGTTCAGTTCCGCGATGCGGGCAGCCGAATGACGAAGACCGGATAGCGCCATGTGTTCCTTGAACACCAGCGCGTACGCGTCGGGCGACGCTGCCAGCTCCTGATAGCTTCGCAACCATGCCGCGGCATCCTCGTCGTCCTTCGGCAGCCACTCGGACCTCATCTCTGGAAGCTCCAGTTGCAGCGCGTACGTATCGTTCGTAAACAGCACGGTGCCGGCCGGCAAGGTCTCCCTCGCCCAGGAGAGTGACCTCGCCTCTCTCCAGGCCGGGGCGTTGTAGCTGTACCCCTGCTCCGCTCCGTTGCGCACCACGATCGCACTGGGAAGCTGCAGCGCCGTCAGCAGCAGCATCAGCGCGGCGAATGTGCCGAGGAAGAGCCTGCGGCGCGACCAGATACATCTCATGCACAGGACGAAGCCGCCGAACGAAAGCAGCAGCAGCACGAGGAAGGGGTACACCGGAGCGAGAAAGCGCACGTAAATGGGCAGAAAACTCCACACAGAGGCAATCCCCACCAGTGCAATCAGGTACAGGACAACGTACCCTATCACCGGGGTCGCACTTCGGAGGTAGGAAGCCAGTTGCACTCGCGCCCGGCCATCGCTGAGCACCACTGCAATCAGGAAGAAGAGCAGCAGAGAAACCAGGACCAGAGCAAGAATGCCAGCCGGTGGCCAGAGACTGCCGAGGGCATCGCCCGAAGTGAAGTCGTTGCCGATCTGACGGGCAACCGCCCACGCATTGTGCCACGGGCCGAAGGGGCTGACAGCCCGCTGGCCGGCAAGAGTGCCGGTGGCCATGACGTTCCTCAACACCCAGAGGCCCAACGGGGCTGCGGCCACGAGGCCACAGGCCATCGCCTCCGCAAATCGCCATTTCAACGCGCGCCGCCCCTCGAATAGCACCGTGAGACACACTGCCGCGATGATGCTCACCCCGATGTACCGTACCAGCGCCGCCAGCCCGGCGAACAAGGCCGCCCCCAGCAACAGCCAGAGCCTTTCCCGTCGTTCAAAGTGCTTCCCGACGAGCAGCGTCAGACACGCCATCGAACACAGCGTGAACAGCGCATACGGCGCCTCGCTCCACGCGTAGACGGACACCAGTGTTACTGGCCAGAGCAGCAACGGGATGACCCCGGCCAGCACACCGGAGAGCCTGCCTCCTATCTCCCTGCCGATGATGTAGAGAGGCAGAACCGACAACGCCAGGGACATTGCGCCGGTGAGCCGGGCTGCCGTCTCAGCGTCGAGTCCGAGCATCATAACCGCAGCGACCAACAGGGGGTAACCGGGTGGCCAGTAGACGAGGTTACCGACCCCCTCACCCCGGGCAAGATGCTGCGCCGTCGTAAGGTACACCACCGAATCTGGATCGATCCCCGGCCCGTTTCTGGTCACACTCATGGTCACGGCGAAGGCAGCGGCCGCCAGGATAGCAATGAAAGCGTAGTCGACCCAACGTGTGTCAGGTCGGCGGAGTCGCTCACACAACCTAGAGCCCGCCGCAAGGCATTGCGCCGGCCGGAGCAGCAGACCGATACCGAGAGCAGCAAATGCAACGCTGCCCAGCGCGGAAAGCAGACGCAGTTGTTGTATGGAATCGACGATGACGTCCGGGTTGAAGGAGCCGTCGAGCTTCGAGCCGCCAAGAACAGTGGCGATCCGCTCATCCCCAAGCCGGGCCCCCGCCAGCCTCCCCTCGACCAGATCGGCCGTCACCAGCAGCGCAGCGGCGAGCAGCAACACTGACAGCAACAGCAGCAACGCGCCAGCAGCCCGCATCTCCATGCGATGAGCGGGGAGACTGGAGGGGGCTCCGGCAAGAGCTGTCATCCGTGTAGTCCTCAGCGGCAATGCCAGACGGACTGGAGGACGGGCAGACTATAGCAGGTAAGCTCAGTCTGTCGCACGCCTCATGCGGTGACGGTGTGCGCATTCCAGCGAGAGGCGCCCTGCGGCACGCAGGCGCCCGTCGTGAGAACGACAGCCGGGCAGTGGCGCGCTCATAGCAGGATGCTGCAATGAATATGCGGCCACCGTATTGCACCGCGTCTCAGTCGTTTGTCTCAATGTAGAAACGCACTATGTGGGCTGTCCCCGGTCACCCTCAGACGGCCCAGCGTCCTCATCCTCCATGTGCAGGAATGTCTCGACGATGGTGGGGTCAAATTCAGAGCCAGCCATCCGCTTGATGTACTCCAGGGCGCTGTCTCTCGTCCAGCCGGGTCGATAACAGCGGTCGGATGTCAGCGCATCGTACACATCGACCACCGAGAACACACGGGCTGACAGCGGGATCTCCTCCCCCCGCAGGCCACGGGGGTAGCCGGCGCCATCCCACCGCTCGTGGTGACAGTACGGTATGTCCAGCGCCCGCCGCAGGAAGGGAATATGCACCAGCAGATCATACGCATAGGTGGTGTGCCGCTGCATGTGCGAGAACTCCTCGGCGGTCAGCTTGCCGGCCTTCAGCAGTATGCGGTCGGGCACACCCATCTTGCCTACATCGTGCAGCAGTGAGCCGCGATAGACGTCCTTCAGGCCGTCGTCTTCCATCCCCGCCCTGCCGGCAAGACGGCTGGCGACGTTACTGACTCGCTGGCAATGTCCGGCCGTCTCGAGGTCGCGCAATTCCAGCGCGTGTGCCCACCCCTCCAGCGTGGCATCGTAGGTCTGCAGCAGTTCGGCCGAAGCCGCGCGCTCGGCCATCAGCGCCTGCAGCAGGAAGCGATACATGCTGATGAACAGGGCGACCACGATGGCAAGCAGCATGAGCATGGTCAATCCGGTGGTGCTCCACATCACGATGTCAAGCCTGTCGTACGCCGGATTCAGCCATCGCGCCAGGGTGCCCGAGGCGGCGAACCAGGTGAAGCTGCCGTATATCGCGCCACTGACCAGAGTGGAGATCCAGCCGGCACGTATACCGATGAGGATAAATGCGATTATGGGCATGACGATGAGATAGCTCCGGCCCGAACCCTCAAGGCCGAAAGGCATCAGGCTGTTGACCGCCATGGCGTAGCCGGCAACGACGATGGCCGAGCCGCGAACACGGTAGTCCAGCTTCCGCCATACCGCGTTGACCACGATGGAGAGGTAGATGACGAGCATCACCGCCGTTACCACGCTGAAGCCCTCGCCAAGGAAGACCGCGCCCACTACAGTTGGCAGTGCCGATATGGCGGCGGCGTACAGCACGATGCTCACAACGCGAGAGCGCCAGCCGCACAACAGGTCATCGACGCTCTCAGTGACGATAGGACCGGCAACAATGTCAGACATCTTGCGCCCCCTCCACATCACGCGCCAGAAGGGTAATCGAGCATGAACCGGGATTCCAGGCTGCAACTCACCTCTATAGCAATCAGTATGATTCTCGCCTCCTCAGGATGCAATACCCGGCTGGCCACTTCGGCCGCGCCGTTGTGCGCCAGGTTCAGGCTCGGGGTCGCCTGACCCAAGCACGCCGCGTCTTCATGCACAACGTTCACTTTGGGGCGGGATGTGTTCCGGAGGGCGCAAATGGGCAGCGACTGGCCCCGTCACGCGTTTGTGGCGCCGCAGGAGAATCCGGGTATCCCGCCTGTCTCGGCATTCCTGAAGCTGCGCGCACAGTGAGTGGGACACATTAATCGGTTGTCGTACGCGGAAATGCATCTGCTGCCGTGCCCCGAGCCACGTTATGCTGCCGCTAGGGCAATGCATGTGAGGTTCAATGTCGGCCTGTATGTAGCTGCTCTTGCAGATTCAGGGTTGCACTCGAGGAAGAAACTCGACTGGCAGGAGCTTCCCGACTGTGCCAACCGCGACACTACTCGGGTAGCGGTGCTGAGAGGCACTCACGTAGAAGCTCGGTACCAGGGAAGGGAAGCCTGGCTTGATGTGCGGAGGCACACGATGAGATTGCCTGCCCCGGGTCTGAACGTGCGACCAGATTGAGTACGGTGTCCCCGGAATTCCAACCCAATCACCCAAGCACCCGAGCACCCCGCCACTGCGCGGCGAACTCAGCACGCAGAACGCAGAACCCAGAACTCCCGCAAAGCGGGCGCACCCAGGCACCCCGCGAGGTGAAGTGGTTTGCAGACGACGGCTGAAACTGCGGCAACATCCGGGCGGAATCGTGTCCAATGGGTTCCATCAGCGTTGACAACGTGAGACAATATGCCGCCATCGGCAGCAAGCGCGCACCGGATATCGGCAATGGCCGCGTCGCGCCAGATACCATGATGTCCCGCAGTGTCTGTGGCTCACGTGAGCCAAGAGAGGCTCTGGCAAGAAGAGCGGGGCCGGAACCGTTCGCATGGTGCGGTTGGTCGTTGCTGCATCCGGTGAACGGTTTCAGCGGCACACGGGGATCCACGACACTACTGCTGACAGCATCGACTCAGCGGAGCGTACAATTGTGAACGGCAGGTCAATATGAACCAGAAGACCAGAGGTATCACAGCCTTCCTGCTCATATCCTTCGTCATGGCGTGGGCATTGTGGGAAATACCCTTGCGCCTGGGAATGGACATCCTCCATCCGCTCTTCCAATACGTCGCGCTCCCGGGAGCCTTCTCGCCGGCAATCGCTGCGATTGTGGTGCGGAAATGGATCACGCGTGAGGGGTTTGGCGACGCCGGCTTGAAGCCGAATCTGGCCGGATCATGGCGCTACTACCTTGTTGCGTGGTTCATGCCTTTATTCGTATCGGCCATCATCATAGGGTTGGTCGTGGCATTTGGAGTCGGGAGCCCTGACTTCACGCTGCAGAGAGCCATGGGCGTGCTGGCTCCAGGAACGGAGCCTACCGATGTCCCCTCGTCCACATGGGCTCTTCTACCCCTGGGTCTGTTGGTGGCTGCCCTCTTCTCGACAGTCCTTCTATGGGGAGAGGAGTTCGGTTGGCGGGGCTATCTGCAGATAAGGCTGTTTGCGGAGCGCCCGCTGCTGGCAGCCGTCAGTACCGGCATCATCTGGGGCGTGTGGCACTATCCGTTGAACCTGCGGGGCTACAACTTCCCCGAACACCCCATCCTGGGCTTGCTGATCTTTCCCATCAGCACAGTACTGCTGTCCATCATTTTCGGTTGGCTGCGTCTGCGCACCGGGAGTGTGTGGGCGCCCTCACTGGCACACGCCGCAACAAACTCCGTCGGCGGTTCGCTGACAGTGTTGCTTTTCCTCGGGGGGTCGGACTTCCTGTTCACCAGCTATCTGGGTCTGGTGGGATGGATCCCCCTGGGCGCTGTCTGTCTCTGGATCATACTGACGGGGCGGCTGAAACCGGCAGCGGAGTCACACTCCTAGCGCTGGACGGAGGAGGGTGTCTTCTCGACAGTGACTCTCCGCTCGGCGCAGGCCATGCGACGGACCAGTGTACCTTGCTCGCGTCTACGCGGTGGCACCACGCTTGTCTCGGCCTCCCCAAAGCTGCGGCCGGTTCTCTGAGGTTGCCTGGCACGGCCAATCAAACATACAGGTGAAGCAACTGTGCTGTCCCTGGAATCCGTCGGAACTCACGCAGATTGTCCTGTCCTACGCGCAGCGCCGCAGCCGCGGACTCGCAACTCGTCGGCCTTCGTTCGCCGACCCCAGAACGCAGCACGCAGAACCCAGAACGCCCGCGAAGCGGGCGCACTCAAGCACTCCAGCACACTAAGCCCTAGCCCTGGCTATCCGAGAGCCTCTTCAGCAGTTCGTCTTTGCCTATTCCAAGGTGCGCCGCAACGTCTTTGAGGATGGCATTCAGCGTTCCCACCTTGAGGGGGGCATGGTCGGGTATGGTGATGTGATGCGCCCTATCCCCAGCCCTCGTGAGTCGGATGTGGCTGCCGGTCTGCCTCGTCACGTGGTAGTCGAGACGCTGTAGCAGCCGGGCAAGTTCCTGCCCGCTCAGGTCTCGGGGAAGCTTCAAACAGCTAGTACCTCTTCGCGGACGACGTGAAGACGGACGATGCTGGGCAGATCATCCTGGTCGAAGTGACACCGAACCGCATCAACGGCCATCCGTCCAATCTCGTCCAGCGTCTCGCCCTGCGTATAGATGGAGTAGCCCGGCGCCTGAGCCTCATAGCCGCCGTCCACGGACTCCTCAACAAGAAACAGAATCTCCTTGGGCATGCGTCACTCCTCGCACATTCCGCAACAGCCGAGTCTTGTCCATCGGCCTTGCGGTCCAACGATACAACTATAGCACCAAGGCGAGAACTAAGACGATGTAGTCTGGTTACACCGCATGTATCTTGACGAGGGCGAAGCTCGGTCGTCGGGTTGCCCGACATCGTGACGAAGGCTACAATGGATATGCGCAACCAGCGCTCCCCT
>CAYNXN010000076.1:0-7079 GCA_964401175.1 uncultured Dehalococcoidales bacterium
TTGCTCTCGATCTCCTGCTTGACGTCGGCCGGAATCTTGTCGCCGTGGTCGCGCAGTGTCTTCTCCGCGGTGTAGGCGAGGCTGTCGGCCGCGTTACGCGTCTCCACCTCCTCCTTGCGACGGCTGTCCTCGCCGGCATGCCGCTCCGCCTCCTGCCGCATGCGCTCCACTTCCTCCTTGCTCAGGCCGCTGGAGGCAGTGATGGTGATCTTCTGCTCCTTGCCGGTTCCCTTGTCCCGGGCGCTCACGTTGAGGATGCCGTTGGCGTCTATCTCGAAGGTGACCTCGACCTGGGGCACGCCTCTCGGGGCCGGCAGTATGCCATCAAGCATGAATCTGCCGAGGGTCCGGTTGTCAGCGGCCATTGGCCGTTCACCCTGGATGACGTGGATCTCCACGCTTGGCTGGTTGTCAGTGGCAGTGCTGAATATCTGGCTCTTTTCGGTCGGAATGGTCGTGTTCTTCGGGATGAGTGGCGTGGCCACCCCACCGAGAGTCTCGATGCCAAGCGTCAGCGGCGTGACATCGAGCAGCAGCACCTCGCCGACCTCGCCCTTGAGCACGCCCGCCTGGATGGCGGCGCCAAGTCCCACCGCTTCGTCGGGATTCACTCCCTTCACCGGGTCCTTGCTGAAGAACTGCCGGATGGCTTCCTGCACCCTGGGCATCCGGGTCTGGCCACCCACCAGCACTACGTCGTCGACCTGTGAGGCGGCGATGCCGGCGTCCTTGAGGGCCTGCCGTAGGGGCTCCAGTGTACGGTCAATCAGGTCCGCGGCGAGCTGCTCCAGCTTGGCGCGCGACAGCGTCATGGTGAGGTGCTTTGGCCCGCTGGCATCGGCGGTGATGAACGGCAGGTTGATCTCCGTCTGCGCCACGGTAGAGAGCTCCTTCTTCGCCTTCTCCGCCGCGTCTTTGATGCGCTGCAGCGCCATCCGGTCCTGCTTCAGGTCGATGCCCGATTCCTTCTTGAACTCATCACATATCCAGTCCATGACGCGCTGGTCGATGTCGTCGCCGCCAAGGTGGGTGTCGCCATTGGTGGACTTGACCTGGAACGTGCCGTCACCGATGTCGAGGATCGAGATGTCAAATGTGCCGCCACCAAGGTCGTACACGGCGATCGTTCGGTCTCCGGTCTTGTCCATGCCGTACGCGAGGGACGACGCGGTGGGCTCGTTGATGATCCGCAACACGTTCAGCCCGGCGATGGCCCCTGCGTCCTTCGTGGCCTGTCTCTGACTGTCATTGAAGTAGGCCGGCACGGTGATAACCGCGTCGGTGACTTTCTCGCCCAGATACGCCTCGGCATCCGCCTTCAGCTTCTGCAAGATCATGGCGGAGATCTCCTGGGGGCTGTAGTCCTTGCCACCCATGACGACGCGACAGTCGCCGTTGGGAGCCGCCACGATCTTGTATGGCAGCCGCTTGATATCGTACTGCACGGAGGCATCCTCGAACTTCCGTCCGATGAGGCGCTTGATGCTGAAGACGGTGTTCTCGGGATTCACGATTGCCTGGCGTTTGGCGATTTCGCCGACCAGCCGTTCGCCATTCTTGCTGATGGCAACGACAGACGGGACCAGGTTGCCACCTTCGGCGCTCGGTATGATTTTGGGCTCACCGCCCTCCATGACTGCCACGACGCTGAGGGTGGTCCCCAAGTCTATTCCAATAGCTTTCCCCATCTGATTCTCCCTCCTTAGTCCTTACCGTTCACTATCTTCGCTTGTAACCATGTCTTCCTGCGTCCCGACCACGACCATGCTGGGCCGGAGAACCCGGCCATTCATGATATAGCCTTTCTGCGCTTCTTCGAGCACCATCCCTTCCTGCCCGGGGCGCCGCATGATGGCCTGGTGGAAGCGTGGGTCAAACGGCTGTCCCACTGCCTCGATCTGCTGCACTCCCTCGCTCTCGAGCGCGCTCTTGAGCTTCTGGAAACTCAGTCTCGCGCCATCAGCCCACGCAGCCCTCCGCATCTCCGCCGGGGGACGCGAGAACGCCCGCTCCAAATCATCCAGCGCACTCATCAGCTTGGCCAGCAGCGTGCTGTTGGCCAGGTCCATCGCTTCGCGGCGTTCCTGCGCCGCGCGCTTCCTGAAGTTCTCGAGGTCCGCCTGAGTCCGCTGCCAGTTGGTGAGGTAGTTCTGCGACTGTTCCTCCGCCTTGCGCAGGCGCTCCCGCAGCTCAACGAGCTCATTGTTCAACTCGGTCGACGCGACTTCATCAGGCTGTTCGTAGTTCAGCTCTTCCTGCATCACCTCTCGATTCCTTCCTGTCGTGCGTATTCACCGAGGGTCTCGCTCAGCAACGTTGCCAGGTAGTTGACTGAGGAGATTGCACGAGTGTAGTCCATTCGTTTGGGCCCGACCACTCCGATGACACCGCGAGAGCGGCCCGCCAGCCCGTAGTTGCCGATGACCAGGCTCAGATCCTGGAGCGCTTCCTCACGGTTCTCCTGGCCGATGATGACACGCACCCGCGCGGCATCATCGATCGCCTCGTGTCCCAGCGCCGTCTCAAGCCAGTCCTCGCGCTCCATCAGTCGCAACAGTGTCAGCGTCCTCGGGCTCTTGGCGAACTCCGGCTGGCTCAGCACCAGGTGCAGGCCCTCCAGGTAGGCGCGACCCAGTTCCGGTCGATCCTCGGCCCGCATCATGTCAGCGATCTGTCTGACCACTTCCTTCTCACTGCCGGCCTTCTCGACCTCTGCCGACACCTCATCGACGGTCTTGCCCGCCAGCCGGGCGCCGAGACGGTTGGACATCTCGGTCAGTTCATCCTGCGTCATGGGGTTGGGCAACGTGAGGGTTCGCTGTCTCACCACCGCTGGCTCACAGAGCACGAGGATGAGCAGCGCGAGGGTATCCTGCAGCGACACGATGTGCATGTTCTTGAGGCAGGCCCTGGTTGCCTTTGGCTGCGTCACCAGCGCGGCGTTGTGCACGAAATGCGCCAGCAGCGTGGCGATGAGCCGCAGGCGCTTGTCCAGCTCTTCTGCCGCGTCGTGACAGATGCCCGCGATGAGCAGCTGGTCGGCCAGCGGCAACTGCACGTCCCGGCTGATTGACTCAACGTAGAGGCGATAGGCTCGGTCCGTGGGCACCGCGCCCGCCGACGCATGGGGGCGCGTGACGTACCCTTCTTCTTCCAGGGTCGTTACGTCGTTCCTGATGGTGGCCGGGCTGACGCGAACGTCCGTGAGCGAGATCGTCTTCGAGGCCACCGGAGCACCGGTTGCCACGTACTCGCTCACTATTGTCCTCAGTATGCTTTCCCGTCGTGACGTGAGTTCCATTAGCACTCTGCCTGCTCGTCTGCTAATTCACGGTAATCTAGCACGGCCTGCTAGCACTGTCAAAGCACAGGCGGTCGGGTCAGGCGGTTGACCGGGAGAGGTCCACATAGTATAGTACGGACTCCATGACTTCTCCCGTCTCGCACGATGCGCTTTGCGCCTTCGACCCGGAGATCGCCGCTCTGGTTGATCGTGAATCCCGTCGTCAGGCCAGCACCATCGACCTCATCGCTTCGGAGAACCACGTGAGTCCGGCGGTGTTGCAGGCGCTGGGCAGCCTGCTGACCGATAAGTACGCTGAGGGATACCCCGGAAAGCGCTACTACAGCGGGTGCGGCGTGGTGGATGAGGTTGAGACCGTTGCCATCAACCGCGCGAAAGCCGTGTTCGGCGCTGAGCACGCGAACGTCCAGCCGCACTCTGGCAGTCAGGCGAACTTCGCGGCATACCAGGCGGTTATCCCGGCGGGCTCGACGATCCTCGGCATGGATCTTAGCCACGGCGGCCACCTTACGCATGGCGCCGAGGTGAGCTTCTCGGGCAAGATATTCCGGGCCATGACCTACGGCGTTGACCGCAAGACGGAGCGGATCGACTACGATCACGTGCGTGCCTTGGCGCTGCACCAGCGGCCGGCTCTCATCATCGCCGGCGCCAGCTCGTACCCCAGGGTGATCGATTTCGCCGTGTTCGGCGAGATCGCCCGGGAGGCAGGCGCGTTGCTCATGGTGGATGTGGCGCATATCGCCGGGCTCATCGCCGGAGGCGTTCACCCATCACCGGTGCCATGCGCTGACATCGTGACCGGCACCACCCAGAAGACGCTGCGTGGCCCCCGCGGGGGATTCATATTGAGCAAGGCCGCCTATGCGGCGAAGGTGGATTCGGCCGTGTTTCCGGGCAGTCAGGGTGGACCTCTGATGCACGCCATTGCGGCCAAGGCGGTGTGCTTTCTCGAGGCGCTTCAGCCATCGTTCAAAGAGTACGCTGCCGCGATCGTGAGCAACGCGCGCATCATGGCCGAGGAGTTCTCTGCCTCCGGTTTCCGGCTGGTGAGCGGCGGGACGGATAATCACCTCCTGCTGATCGATCTTGCCAGCCTCAACATGACCGGCAAGGAAGCTCAGGACGCGCTGGAGCGCGCCGGCATCGTTGCCAACCGCAACAAGATCCCGTACGATACTCGCTCGGCGATGATCGCCGGTGGCCTCAGAATCGGCACGCCGGCCATCACTACCCGTGGCTTCTCTCCAGATGAGGTGCGCGTCGTCGCGCGCCTCATCGGTGAAGTGTTACACAACCCGTCGAGCGAGACCGTGCGCGAACGTGTGAACGGCACAGTGCGCGAACTCTGCGAAAGTCATCCGATTCCTGGTATCGTGTGACCTGCGTTTCACGTGGGGGGTGCCGCACTCCTGTTTGTGCTGATGAGCGGTGTTATAATGCGTCTACGACCCCTTCTCGCCTGAGGTGCCTGCTGCATGGACGAACTCAAGGTGTTCACGGGCAATGCCCATCCCGCTCTCGCGGCCGCAGTGTGCAACTACCTCGGGATGCCGGTAGGTAGGAGCGAAGTCTTTGAGTTCTCCAATGAGAACACCTTCGTGCGCATCCTTGAGAACGTCCGCCAGCGTGATGTCTTCGTCATTCAGCCTATCTGCAGTCCGGTCAACAACAGTCTGGTCGAACTGCTCATCATGCTGGACGCGCTGAAGCGTGCCTCGGCGGGGCGCATCACAGCGGTGGTTCCCTACTACGGCTACGGTCGGACCGACAAGAAGGACCAGCCGCGTGTCCCTATCACCGCACGACTGGTTGCCGACCTGCTCACGACGGCCGGCGCCAACCGCATTCTCACGGTTGACCTGCACGCGCCGCAGATTCAGGGGTTCTTCACCATCCCGGTAGATGAGCTGACGGCCCTGACCCTGCTGAGCCAGTACTTCCGTATGAAGAAGCTCAGCGATGTGGTGGTAGTTGCCACCGACATCGGCATCTCCAAGCGGGCGCGCGATGTGGCCGCCAATCTCGGCGCCTCCCTGGCCATCATCGAGAAACGGCGCCTCGGCAACAACGATTCCACCGAAGCACTCAACGTCATCGGTGAGGTGAATGGGCGTACCGCCCTGACGGTGGATGACGAGATCGATACCGCGGGCTCGCTTGTCAATGTGGTTGAGACGCTGCTGAAGAAAGGTGCGCGAGAGGTGTATGCCTGCGCCACACACCCGGTGTTCTCGGGCAAGGCGATCGAGCGCATCCGCAGTTGTCCCGTGAAGGAAGTGGTAGTCACCGACACCATTCCGGTACGAGGCGAGAAGCAACTGGACAAGATCACCGTGCTATCCATCTCCTCCCTCCTCGGCGAGGCCATTCACCGGATTCACACCGGCCTGTCCATTGGCGCCATGTTTGAGTAAGCCACCTCTCTCGAGGTACACTTCGTACTCGTGGCACATATCGGCTCCCTCATCGGCAAGACCATCGGCGGGCTGTTTGACTCCAACGAGAAACAGCTCAAGAAGCTGGAACCTCTGGTTCGCCGCATCAACGAACTCGAATCGGCGTATGTCTCTCGTTCGGACGCTGACCTCGCCGCAGTGACGGATGGTCTGCGCGATCGTCTCGCGTCGGACGCCGGTCTGGACGGCATTCTGCCAGAGGCGTTCGCCGCTGTCCGCGAGGCATCACGCCGCACCACCGGCCTGCGTCATTTCGACGTTCAGCTACTGGGCGGCATAGTGCTGCACCAGGGCCGTATCGCCGAGATGAAGACAGGAGAGGGCAAGACGCTGGTCGCCACCCTTCCGCTCTATCTGAACGCACTGCAGCACAAAGGCGCGCACCTGGTCACGGTGAACGACTACCTCGCCAAACGTGACTGCCTCTGGATGGGGCCTATCTACCACGCGCTCGGTTTGTCCGTTGCCTGCATCACCGGACGGCAGGACGACCTCACCATGCAGCCCTCGTTCATGTATGACCCGCAGTACGAAGACCCGGCCGGCAGGTGGTCGAAGCTGCGGCCTGTCTCGCGCCACGACGCCTACAGGGCGCACATCACCTACGGCACCAATAACGAGTTCGGGTTCGACTACCTGCGGGACAACATGGTCACAGACCTGTCTCAGTGCGTACAGCGCGAACTGCACTACGCTATCGTCGACGAGGTGGACAACATCCTCATCGATGAAGCCCGCACACCGCTCATCATCAGTGCGCCGTCAGAGGAGGCCGCGGAGACGTATGTCCTGATGGACCGGATCGTAGCTACTCTCGCGCGTGAAAGGGATTACGTGATCGACGAGCGGACGCGCACGGTCCACCTGACCGATGATGAGGGCATTCCGCGCGTTGAGGCGATGCTCAAGAGTCAGGGTGCGCTCAAGGGACCGAACCTCTTCGATGCATCCAACTATGCGCGCACCTTCTATCTGCAGAGCGCGCTCCGCGCCCATGCGCTGTTCCGGCGCGACAAGGACTACGTCGTCAAGAACGGACAGGTCATCATCGTCGACGAGCATACCGGTCGGCTCATGCCCGGCCGGCGCTACTCCGAAGGCCTGCACCAGGCGCTCGAAGCGAAAGAGCACGTGGCTATCCAGCGCGAGAGTGTGACGCACGCGACCGTTACCTTCCAGAACTACTTCAGGATGTATGGCAAGCTCGCTGGCATGACCGGCACGGCCATGACCGAGGCGGAGGAATTCCACCGCATCTACAAGCTTGACGTGGTGGAGATTCCCACCAACCGCCCCATGATTCGCGAGGACTATGC
>CAYNXN010000077.1:0-7067 GCA_964401175.1 uncultured Dehalococcoidales bacterium
ACGCAACTGCACGCCATAGCGTCTGGAAGGCTGGTAGACCTGCTGCCGCTGGTGCGGGAGCACTGCTATCATCCAGCGTTCCACGGCTCGTACTCCATCAAGTCGGTTTTGCCCGCGCTCAGTCCTGACTTGAACTATGATGACCTCAGCATCAGCGACGGCGCCCTCGCGGCAGTGGCCTACGCCGAAATGCTCCGGCCCGAGACGACAGCAGAGCGCCGCGCCCAACTCCGAGCCGATCTTCTCTCCTACTGCGAGCGTGACACCCTCGCCGAGGTGGAGTTGTTCAGGTTTTTCACGAGGTAGAATCTGCACCCATGGTCCACACCCATGCGGGTGCACCGCCTCGATTCGGATGAACAGAACGTCTCCTCCACCCGCTGCTCGGTGAGCTATGGCGCTTGAGGTGCTCTGGAACGGCTCCACAATCGCCGCCGCGACTCTGTCGACGGAAGGACACCTGCAGCATGCTGCACCAACTCTTCGTGGGGACTACAACATCGGACCGGAGTGCTATACAATCCCTTTGAGGGGCACGGCGTACTGTCTGGATGGCCACTGAGCCTCTCCTAGGTTAGGGGTGCTGACAGGGCGCTGTCAAACACAATCCGTGATGAAGGACCAATCACATACCACCGTCAATCCCGAACAAATGCGGCCCTTGCAGTTGGACAGTATTGTTGTCAGATCGGTTGATGGCAGGCGCAAGATAGACTGCTACTGTGGTGCGACTGTCGGCAGATCGATCGTGCCTCACTTGAAGACACGTCATCCTGAATTGTGGTCCGAATGGACCCGCCTATTCATGAGAATGCATGCCCAGGGTCAGTCACTGAAGTCAATCATGCGAACGTTTGCCGATAGAGATGGCAACCTTCTGTTCTCATGGACCGTAGTAGAGAGGGAGATGCGAAAGGCCGTTGAGATTGACGGTGCGAGTTTCTCTCCATCTCGAAAAGAGACAATCCGGAGTTGGTCACCTCTGAGTTTCACGCTCGAAAGGACAACGGTCTGGGATTTCCCTCAACGCGGAGATTGGGGTGTTCACACAGGCGACTACCGCGGTAATTGGCCTCCACAGGTGCCAAGGAACCTCATCTCTCGTTTCACCGAAGAGGGTGACTGGGTCGTCGACGGATTCGTGGGAGGCGGGACCACGCTGTATGAAGCCTGGCTGCTAGACAGGCGCAGCGTTGGTCTGGACGTCAGTAGCCTCGCCGTCTCGACAATCAAGTCCAGACTTAGGGAGATGGAGGACCGCTCGACAGAATGCGGAGGAGTCGCTCTCGACCCTTTCAAGCGGCCTCTCGTCGCGCATCACAGTGCTCTGGACATGTGCACCTTTCTAGAAAGCCAAGGCGTTGGCCTAGGCGATGTCCCATTGATCTGTGCTCATCCTCCATACCTTGATGCGCTCCGCTACTGTCCTGGAAACCCTTCAGACTTGTCTCGGCTGAACGATCCGGAGACCTACTGTGGCGAGATACGCCGGTTCGGTGTCGAAGCGTTCCGAGCTTTGCGCACAGGCGGAATATGTGCGGTACTCATAGGCGACGTAAGAAAGGCCAACACCCTGATACCACTCGGACTCTATGTGCTGCGAGCGTTCCAAGAGGTCGGATTCCAAGTTCAGGACGTCGTGATTAAGAGGCAGCACAAGGATCGTTCCTCCGAATTCTACGCAGCCAAGTCCGCCTACATGCTGATGATCGCCCACGAATACCTCTTGGTGTTGCGGAAGCCCAGCCCAGGATGCGCTCGGGAGAGCACACAATGAGGAATTGGGCGGCGCGCTGGGGTGATTCCGTATCATGGTTGGCCTATACATCGCTGGGTATAGCGCTTCCTGTATCTTGCGGTGCCTTCTTCGCCGCGGCCTTCGGCTACAACTTCTCTTGGTGGCGTGTAGCCGAACTTGGACAGCTGGCCGCGTACAGCGTCGCCCTTCTTACAGCTGCGGCGTACCTCATGGTGAAAAGCAGCCCCTCCAAGTTAAGAGGCATGGGTCTTCTTGGAGCAGGACTGATCGTGTTGCCCATGTTTGCGGGATTGAACTTCGCGTGCGGCTTGGTTCTTGAGTACAACCCGTCGTTTTCTGCCAATGTGCAAGTGATACGAGTGGGCGGGCTCGTTGTGTTCCTCCTGTCGTTCATAGTCGCATTCATAGCAGTTGTGGAGGACAACAGACGGGCGCTTCTGGACCGATTCAAGAAAGACTACCAGGCGCAAGCCGACGACCTCGCCAACGACTTCGACAAGAAGGTCGCACCGCATTGAGCAAAGAGATAATGGCAGACTACCCGGATCGCTGGATCGACTGCTGCTGCCTAGAAGTGACGCAGCCCATAGGCACGTTCTACGTCGTCGTGATGAGCCATGACGATGCCGTACGCCTCACACGTGCTGATCGGCACACCATCGAAGAGGAACGTCGCGACGTCGAGACGTACTTGGGAATCGAACGCCCACTCAGCGTAGCACGAGTTGAAGAGATCAAACGATATGTGAACACTGTGGATGCCTCCTTTCCCTCTTCAGCGATTGTTGCCATACCTGCGGTGCACACACGTTACGATGCTACTAACCACTTGCTTTCCATACGCGACATCGATGATGTTGCGAAGATAATTGATGGTCAACATCGACTGGGAGGTTTGGAGGGTTACAGCCAAGGGGTCTTTCAAGTCATCATCACCGTATTTGTCGAGATGGACATAGAGAACCAAGCGATGGTCTTCGCCACAATCAACCTCGAACAGACCAAGGTGAACAAGTCCCTCGTATATGACTTGTTCCAATATGCCAAGCGAAGGAGCCCCCAGAAGACTGCCCACAACATCGTGCGGTTGTTGGATAAACGCCACGGCAGTCCCTTCTTTGGCAAGATCAAGTTGCTCGGGGTTGCAGGCGACAAGGGAGAAACGATCTCGCAAGCTGTCTTCGTCGACAAGTTGCTTGAGCACCTGTCGGACAATGCGATGAGAGATCGAGACCTGATCAAGCGAGGTGGCCCACCTCCCGTTGGCCTTAGGGCCCCAAACAAACACCGGATATTCTCGAGCATGTTCTGGGAAGAGCGCGATGCGGACATCGCGCTAGTGCTGTGGAATTACTTTGGCGCTGTTGAAGGGAAATGGGGGAACTATTGGAGCGAAGTACGGCCCGGCTTCGTATTGAACAGAACGACGGGGTTCAGGGCATTGATGGACTTTCTCAAGCCAGCCTACTTGCACGTGTCGTCGCCCGGGGATGTGCCCGAGCGCGCACGATTCGACGAATTGTTCGCGCGAGTGACCCTTCCTGGAGACCGAATGACTCCCGAGGAGTACCCGCCTGGAACGAGCGGGCAGGCCAAACTGCGCAGGCAACTCCTTGAACAGACCGGGATTGACCTCGAAACGGCATGATGTTATGAGCACCGGGTAAGGTCACCAATCCCTTGAATCAAGTTCGAGACCGGTGTCTTCCACCAGCGAACTTACAGTGAAGGGACTTGAGTTGACACCAACTGGTCGAGTATTACGCTCTGTCCCTGCTTGCCAGCGGCGGTGATTGTGACCTTGACATGGTGCAGCATGGTCTGGGATCCTGACTTGCCGCGCTGGGAGCGGCCGCTGACCGAGGTGGAGTTGTTCAGGTTCTTCACGCACGAGCGTTCTTGAGGCGGGGCGCGCTGCACCGAGCTTGGGACTCAGTCGACCTACCCAGCGCCACACCCTTCTTTACATCACAATCGAACCTCATTACTATCGCCGCACGCCAACCGGGCGTGAGCGGATGCCGCTGCATCGTGGCTGCGCTGGCAGCGACTGCGAGTCAGCTAAACGAGTGTCATGACGCAGACCAAGACGAGAGTACTCATCCTGATGAGCATCGCCATGCTGCTGGGCTACATGCCCTGGTACAGCTTCTCGGCGGTGGCCAAGTACCTGGTACAGGACTTCAACCTCGGTGCGGGACAGATGGGCGTCATCCTCTCGGCCTTCCAGGTGGGGTACGTAGTCATCGTGGTCTTCACCGGATGGCTGGCCGACCGGGTCGGACCGAGACGGGTAGTCGCATGGGCCACGCTGTTCGCAGCGGTCTCCTCAACGCTATTCATCTTTCTCGCCCGGGACTTCGTCAGTATCCTCGTGCTGAGGCTGGCGGTAGGACTCTCGTGCGGCGCCATGTACGCACCTGGTATGGCATTCCTGTCAGCATGGTTCCCGCCAAAGGAGCGGGGCAAAGCGCTCGGCGCTTACTCCGGATCCCTTGTTGCCGCGTACGCCGGCGGTTACCTCGTGGCTGCCCCCCTTGCATCCACGTACGGGTGGCGGGCGGGGATGCTGGGTACGTCCATCCCGGTCTTCTTCGCCGCACTCATCGTCTTCTTCCTGGTGCAGGACAGGCCCGCCGATGACGATGCCTCGTCCGGCACATCGGCGGCGACAGGCCGGACATTCGAACCGTCCTATTACGGCGGCACGCGCCGCACGTTGCTGGCGGCGCAACTGCTCATCACGCTCGCCTACATGGGACACATGTGGGAGCTCTACGCGTTCTGGGGCTGGATCGGTCCCTACTACATGGCGAATCTGTTCCACGCCGGCTTCGGAGAGGTGCAGACGGTCTCCATCGGAGGGATGCTCTCGGCGCTCGTCATCTTCGCCGGTGTGCCGGCCGTCTGGGCCGTCGGCTCGCTCTCGGACAAGATTGGCCGCCCCAAGGCCATCATCATCGCGTCGCTCTGCAGCCTGATAGCGCAGTGCACGTTTGGATTCCTCTTGGGCAAGCCGCTCGAGCTGCTGGTGCTGGTGGGCCTGTGGCTCGGCTTCTGGGTTATCGCCGATTCTGGCATCTACAAGGCAGGGCTCACGGAGCTGGTGAGTGCCGACCGGCGTTCGCTGGCCCTCGGGCTGCAGTCGGCTGCCGGTTTCTCACTCACCATCATAGCGCCGATGGTCTTCGGCAATCTGCTTGAAGCTGCCAACGGCAGAGGCGTGGATCCAACCCAGGCAACAGACTGGAGACTGCCTTTCCTGGTGCTCGGACTCGGCGCGCTGCTTGCGCCGCTGGCGGCACTTGCACTGCGCAGGCTGCCAGAGGCGAGGCTGCTCGCACGCGAGCGCAACTAGCCCGCCGCGGCGAAGCCGTGCACGAGTAGCACGACTACCACTACGGCGAGCACAATCAGCAGCCCTATTCGGAGCCTGCCGCCGCGACCCGTCATGCCACAGCAGCCGCATTCGAACGGACCGTCACCGTTCACATTGCAGGCGCGCTTCGCTTCCCCGGGCGTCTCTCCGTCCTGCGAACCCGTACGGACAACGTGAGCGTCTTTCTGTTCCTGCTTATCGGTCATGGTCTCTCCATAATCTCTTCAGCAACGGCGCTGTTCCAGACATCAGCCACAGATGGTATGCCACGCCAGGAAAGAGGTCAAACCCCTCAAAGTTGCGCCGTCAGTCCCCCTCCGTCCAGAGGGGAGGCCGCTTGCCGAGAAACGCGGCGGCCCCTTCCTGTGGCTCTCCCCCGACGTAGAGCCGCTCGATGAGTTCCGGCTCGACAATCGAGACGTCTCCCAGCCACATCGGTGACGACGCATTGACCAGCTTCTTCGCCATACGCATGGCGACCGGGCCTCCGGTCCGCATCCGAGCCACCACATCGGTGGCAGCGCTCAACAGCGCTTCAGGAGCGGCGCTCATATTGGCGAGATTCATGGCGACCGCCTCGCCCGCCGTGAGCTGCCTCCGCGTGAGGATGAGCTCCTTGGCGTTGCCGGGCCCCACGAGGCCAACGAGCAAGGGGGTGCAGGCCCACGAGAAGAAGTAGCCAAGCGAGGTGTTGGGCAGCGACCAGATGGAATCCTCCGAGGCGATGCGCAGATCACACGCGATCGCCAGCGCGAGCCCCGCGCCGATGCAGACGCCATTCACTGCAGCCACCGTGATCTGCTCCAGCTCCCGCAGGCGCTTCACCAATTCCTGCCCGCTGCGCTGACGCAGGCGCGCGGACGCGGGCTCCATGTCCACGGACATCGCATCGCTCTTCATATCCACTCCGGCCATGAAGGAACGCCCCTCACCGGTGAAAATCAGGAAACGCGTCTGCCGATCCTGTTCCAGGTCCCGGCACAACCGCAGCAGCTCTTGCAGCATCGTCCCGTCCAGTGCGTTGTGCAGCTTCGGATTGTTGAATCTGACCTGCATGAGGTCGTCTTCTCTTGTGACGAGCAATCGTTCATACATGGCAGCGTCCCTCATCGCTTTGCGCGAAAACCGGGCCATGATAGCACATGCCCACGGCCGAACCTGCGGGGAGCATCCTCCTATCCCAGAGCCACGTCCAGCGTCATCATGACCGCGAAACCCAGCATCCCACCAAGCGTCGCCAGATCGGTATTGCCTCCTCGCTGGGACTCCGGAATGACTTCCTCGATTACCACGAAGATCATCGCGCCGGCAGCGAAGCTGAGTGCGTAGGGCAACAGCGGTTGTGCCACCACCACAGCCAGGGCGCCCAGGACCGCGGCGACCGGTTCCACGGCGCCGGAAAGCTGACCATACCAGAAGGCTCTCCTGCGAGACATGCGCTCCCGGCGCAGTGGCACTGCTACCGCGAGTCCCTCCGGGAAGTTCTGAATGCCTATGCCCAGCGCCAGGGCCATGGCGGCCGGCAACGTCGCCTCAGGAATACCGGCGGCGAGCGCACCGAAGGCCACGCCCACAGCCAGTCCTTCAGGAATGTTGTGCAGGGTCACGGCGAGCACGAGCAGCGTACTCCTGCGCCAGCTTGTGGTCACCCCTTCGACCTCCCGCATCGGCGCATGCAAGTGCAGGTGCGGCAGGACCAGATCGATGCCGCGAAGGCAGGCCCCACCAAGCAGGAACCCAACCAGCGCGGGCAGCCACACGGGCACGGGTAGTGCTGCGGACATCGCTATCGCGGGAGAAAGCAGCGACCAGAAGCTGGCGGCAATCATGACGCCAGCAGCGAAGCCGAGCATGGCATCCAGCGCCGAGCGCTTCATCTCCCGGGTGAGAAAGACCGCAGCGGCGCCCAGCGCGGTCATGCCCCAGGTG
>CAYNXN010000078.1:0-7063 GCA_964401175.1 uncultured Dehalococcoidales bacterium
AGGTGACCACTTCCATGACCATCAACGCCACCGCCCCCATACTGCTGGCGATGTACATCGCCCTGGGACGAAAGCAGGGCGTCGAGCAATCGAAGCTGGCCGGAACGGTGCAGAACGACACGCTGAAGGACTACATCGCGCGGGGCACCTATATCTTTCCGCCGCGCCCCTCGATGCGCCTCACGACGGACATCATCGCCTACTGCGCGGAGAATGTGCCGCGCTGGAACTCGATAAGCATCAGTGGCTATCACATCCGGGAGGCGGGATCGACCGCGGTGCAGGAGGTGGCATTCACGCTTGCCAACGGCATCGCCTATGTCCAGGCGGCGCTGGACGCGGGACTGGAGGTTGATTCGTTCGCCCCTCGGCTATCCTTCTTCTTCAACAGCCACCTTAACTTTCTAGAGGAGATCGCCAAGTTCCGCGCCGCCCGCCGTCTCTGGGCGAGGCTAATGCGGGAACGATTCGGGGCACGGGATCCCCGCTCGCTCATGTTGCGGTTCCACACACAGACGGCCGGGGTCAGCCTCATGGCACAGCAACCGATGAACAACATCATGCGCGCCACCATCGAATCGCTTGCGGCGGTGTTGGGGGGCACGCAGTCGCTGCACACCGATTCCTACGACGAGGCGTACGCGACGCCGTCCGAAGAGGCGGCGACGCTGGCGGTGCGCACACAACAGGTGGTCGCCTTCGAGAGCGGCGTGGCCGATGTGGTGGACCCGCTCGCCGGCTCGTACTACATCGAACATCTGACGGACAGGATCGAGGCTGAGGCACGCGCCTACCTGGAACAGATCGATGCCATGGGCGGAGCCGTGGCTGCCATCGAGCAGGGCTTCCCGCAGCGCGAGATTCAGGATGCCTCCTATCGCTACCAGCAGATGATCGAACAGAAGGAACAGGTGATCGTAGGCGTGAATGACTTCGTCTCCGACTACGCCCGCATCAGTAACATGCTCAAGTTCAATCCGGAGGTAGAGCGCAGGCAGAAGGAGCGCCTGGCCCAGGTGAGAGCGGAGAGGGATGACGCCAGAGTGCAGGAGCTGCTGGGGCGGCTGGAGCAGGTGGCGGGGGGCGATGAAAACACCATCCCGGCGCTGATCGAGTGCGTGGAGGCCTATGCCACTGTGGGCGAGATGACCGATACGCTGCGCAAGGTCTTCGGCACGCAGAAGGAGTTTCTCACCATTTGAAGGCGTGCGCCATGCGGTCTCTCGTTACGCTGGCATCCAAATCTCGGATTTCACAGAAGGAGGGGAGCGATGATACAGGGCGTTGGACACATCGGGATACTGGTGCGGGACCTTGACCAGAGCGTGAAGCTCTTCCAGGACCTGCTCGGGGCCGAGTTGCACGAGGTGAAGACGGTGGAGGAGCAGGGCGTTAAGGCGGCAATGCTGAGCTTTCCTCACGGACCTCACCTGGAGTTACTTGAGCCGCTGCCCGGCAGCAGGATGGCGGCGGCGCTGGAGAAGCGGGGTGAGGGGGTGCAGCACATATCGTTCGATGTCGACGACATCGACGGGGACCTCGCGGCGCTCAAGCAGAAGCAGGTGAGCCTCATCGATGAGACTCCCCGCCATGGCGTTGAGGGGAGGGTCGTCTTTCTCCATCCTCGCGCAACCAACGGTGTGCTGGTAGAGCTGTGTCAGAAGGAGTGATCGCGGTGAGCAACGGCCAACAGCAGAAGAGAATTCGCGTCCTGGTTGCCAAGCCCGGCCTCGATGGGCATGATCGCGGGGCGAAGGTCATCGCCAGGGCCCTGCGTGATGCCGGCATGGAGGTGATTTACACCGGCATCAGGCAGACGCCGGAGGTGATCGTGTCGACCGCGGTGCAAGAGGATGTCGACGTGGTCGGCCTGAGCATACTGTCTGGCGCTCATCTTGAGCTGTTTCCCCTCGTGATAGATGGCCTGAGGCAGGCCGGCAAGGGTGACACGCTCGTGATCGCGGGAGGGATCATCCCGGAGGACGATGTCCCCCGCGTCAAGGAGATGGGAGTAGCGGAGGTCTTCGGGCCGGGAACCTTCACGACGGAGATCGTCGACAGCATCCGCAAGCACCTGGGCGCCTGAGCCGGACGCTCCAGGGCGACGGCTCGATGGTGTATCATCGGGACCGTCGTCCGCGGTTTGCCCGTGGCGAGCGGATAGCAAAGGCCATTCGTTCGAGGCACAGGGGCGCCAGGTATGGGTTCTGCCCCTGGTCATGCGTGTGAGTTCTGTGGCGCATCATGGGTCGCATTGTTGCTGGTCGACACCGAGACCGAATGGACAGGAGGCTTGCATGCGGCAACCGAGCGTGAATGGAGAGCGTCTGTGGAACATCCTGATGGAGACCGCGAAGTACGGCGGCACGCCGGGTGGGGGAATCACCCGCCTGCCTCTGACGGACCCCGACAGGGACGTGCGCGATTGGTTTGTTTCTGCCTGCCAGGAGATGGGCTGCACTGTGTCCGTCGATGAGATGGGCAACGTCTTCGCTCGGCGCGAAGGGCTGGACAACTCGCTGGCGCCCATCGCTTTCGGCAGCCATCTCGATACGCAGGCCGGAGGTGGCAGGTTCGACGGTACTGCGGGCGTACTCTCAGGTCTCGAGATCCTGCGCACTCTCGACGACGCCGGACTGCGCACGAATGCGCCGCTCGAGTTGATCAACTGGACCGGAGAGGAGGGCTGTCGCTTTCCGCCGCTCTTCGGCTCCGGTGTGTTTGCAGGGGCGTATGAGCGCGACTGGGCCTACAGTCGGATGGATACCGACGGAATGGTCTTCCTGGAAGAACTCGAACGCGCCGGTTATCGGGGGCCGCGCGCGGCGGGAGACCATGCACTCGCTGCGTATCTCGAGATTCACATCGAACAGGGACCGGTGCTTGAGGCGGCGGGCAATACGATCGGCGTGGTGACCGGTGCACGAGGGCAGCTCTGGTACGACATCGCCGTGACCGGTCTGCAGGGACACGCCGGCACCACACCGATGGCGATGCGACGGGACCCGGTGACGGCCTTCGCGCGAGTGGCGCAGGCGGCGTTCGAACTGGCGCAGGAGTTCACGCCCGAGGGGTTGGCGACCATCGGTCACGTTGAGGTCAGTCCGAACTCGAGGAACGTCATTCCCGGCGCCGTCAACTTCACCATCGATCTGCGGCACTCAGACAGGACGCAGTTGCACCGCATGGACGAAGAACTGGTTGCCCGTGTGAATCGGATCGCTGCGGACAGTCCGGCGACTGTGGAGTTGAAGAAGTTCTGGACGGTCGAGCCCATGGATTTCCATCCCCGCTGTGTGGCGGCGGTGCGCCGGGCGGCGGAGCAGCTCGGGTACAGTCACATGGATATCGTCACCGGACCCGGCCACGACGCGGTACAGATCGCGAAGATAGCGCCGACCTCGATGATCTTCATCCCCTGCGAAGGCGGCATCAGCCACAACGAGGCGGAGAACGTGAAGCCGGAGGACATAACGGCGGGCGCCAACGTGCTGCTCAGTGCGGTGCTGCAGCTCGCGGGAGCGTGACCACGGTTCACGCGTCTGGCCAGGCACGACTGGCGTTCCAACTGCCGGCAGGCAGTCGGATCGGGCGCTGACGACGGGGGCGCTCTCGCCCGGCGGAGGCAGCCGTGCCGCTGCTACTCGAACCACTGGCCGGCGATGAGCCGGTCCTGGTCGAACACCATCCTGATGCCGGCCTTGCCCTTCTCGTACGTGGCCCGGTAGTGTACGATGACATAATTGTCGTCTTCCTCGGCCCGGAGATACTCAACGGACTCGAAAGATCCCAGGTGCTGATCTATCGTGGCGGCAGTTGCATCGAGTGTCTCCTGGGTCACCGCCGCCTTGAACTGGTCGTTGGCATGTCTGGTGTACTTCTCCAGATCGCGTTCGCTCAACCCCTGAAGCGCGGTCTCGGTGGCGACGTCAGCGTATGACCGCACCTCGGCCTCGTCCAGCGTGACCGGTGCTGCGGTGCTGCATGCGTTTGCGCCAACACCCAGGGTGGCGACGATGGCGATGAGCAATGCCGGCAGAAGTCGTTTCTCCATGTCTCTCAGCAATCCTCTCGTGTGGCTTTCTCCGTGATGCTAGCACGAGTACGAGTGGGATGACCATCGAAGGGTGTCTGCAGCATACCGTTTGCACCCGTGAGCCGAGGCTGGCGTCGCCACCCTGGGGGCGCTCAGGCCGTTCGATCTTGTCCGCGGCAGGGCTTTCGACAGCAACCGGCTTGCTGGGTTAGAATTCCCGACAACAGACGGCGCTACGCCAATAGGAGAGGAAGACAAGTGGTCAAGAGAAATGTGAACTTCAACCCCGGCCCGGCAGCGTTGCCCCTGGAGGTGCTCCAGAAGGTGCAGGAAGAATTGCTGGACTACCAGGGTACGGGTATCTCGATACTGGAAAGCTCTCATCGCTCCAAGGAGTTCGAGGCTGTCAACGATCAGACCATCGCGCTCGTGCGCGAGCTGTTTGGGCTTGGAGAGAACTACCATGTGCTGTTTGTGGGGGGTGGCGCCTCAACGCAGTTCGCCCTGATTCCGATGAATTTCGCCGGCGCCGGCCGGACCGCCGCCTATGTGGAGACCGGAGAGTTCGCCTCCAAGGCGATGAAAGAGGCGAAGAACGTGACCAACGTGCACGTTGCCTTCTCTTCCAAGGAAGACAAGTATCGCCGCCTGCCCGCCGTGAGCGATATCACGTATCCGGCTGATGTGGCCTATCTGCATCTGTGCTCCAACAACACTATCGAAGGGACGCAGTTCAAGCAGTTTCCCGACACTGGCAGTGTTCCCTTGGTGGCCGATATGACGTCTGATATCGCGTCGCGGCGCATCGATTTCACCAGGTTCGCCCTCTTCTATGCCGGCGCGCAGAAGAACCTGGGTCCTGCGGGCGTGACCCTGGTGGTGGTCCGCGACGACTTCCTGGCGACGGCGCGGCAGGATGTGCCCGGAATACTCGCCTACAAGACCCACGCGGACAGCAAGTCGCTCTACAACACGCCACCGGTGTTCGGCGTCTACATGATGAAGCTTGTGCTGGAATGGACCAAGCAGCATGGTGGACTGGCGGGGATCGAGAAGGTGAACGACGCAAAGCAGAAGCTGCTGTATGGCGCCATCGACGCGGCGCCGGACTTCTACAAGGGCACTGCGGATGTGGCCAGCCGTAGCTGGATGAACGTCACCATGCGATTGCCCAGTGAGGAGTTGGAGGCCAAATTCATCGCCGACGCCAAGAAGGAAGGACTGATAGGTCTCAAGGGACACCGCTCCGTTGGCGGCATCCGCTTCTCCATCTACAACGCGGTATCGCTTGCGGACATCCAGAAGACCGTGGATTTCATGCAGCGTTTCCACAAGTCGGCCTAGACACGCAGCACTCGATTGTAAGAGGCCTTCCAGCCAGATGGCTGGAAGGCCTCTCGCCTTTTCCGTCTCGGACCGGCCGTCGGTGTCGCAGGACGGCGTGGCGAAGTCAAAACGATGCTGTCTGGCGGCGCGCGCGATCTTGCCTCGCGCCAGCACACTGCCCAGCCTTTGACAGGCGTGCGACTGCTCACTACACTAACCAGAGACTTCTGCTCATGAGCAGTTCTTGCGGCCTGTCAGGCTGCAGGGATGGAATCAGACACTTGCCGTCAGATGTGGTGGTCTGGGGGAGCGTTCCGCCTTCGCGCGGAACCTCACTCGTGACATCGTGAGGTTGTGTGGCATTCAGGCCGAAAGAGCAACGACAAGGAGGTCCAGACATGGCAGAGGAGAAGCTGCCCGAGCATGGCTTCGTCGGCGAGACGATAATCGGGGACGAGGTCGTTGCCTCCATCGCCGGTATGGCGGCGCAGGAGATTAAGGGCGTCGGCAGCCTGGGGCGCAGCACCGTTCAGCGGGCGCTGACCGGCTGGTACGCGGAGCCTGCCGCCAAGGCTCGAGCCGGTGTGTCCGTTGAGGTGGGTAAGCGGGAGTGCATCGTCGATCTGCAGTTGAACATGCTCTATGGCTACAGCATTCCGCAGATCGTGAACGAGGTGCGCAAGAAGGTGGCCACACGCCTGCTGGAGTTCACCGGTCTCATCGCCAAGGAGATTAACATCCGCGTGGTGGGCATCGAGATCACGCCGCAGAAGCCGGCTCCCCGGGTGGAGTAGTACTGCTCCCGTGTCAGCGTACGCTCGCAGCTCGATCTTGACGTCGCCGCGACCATCCGGCGGTGGTTCGGCGCGCGGGAGACGTGCGCCATCAATTCCACATCCAGCCCGTTCCCATCTGGCCGTCCAAGGTCCCCTGAGTTGCCGCCGGGCGTTACCGCTGCTACTCGGTGGTTATCACCTGGACGGGACAGGAATCCGCGGCTGCCCGGGCACAATCGGCCAGGCTTTCGGGCACCTCTCCCTCAGCCGGGCTGCCCTTGCGGTACTGTTCCACCACCGCAGCGGGCTCGCCGCCGTCCAATACGAACACGTCGCCGCATTCCTGCTCGCAGGCGCCGCACTGAATGCATCCGTCACGGTCGATCTTCACCTTCATCTGTTGTTCTCCTTTGTCTGCCGCCGGGCGTGTCACGTACTGGCAGTGCGGCGGTCGCCCTGCTGCGTTCACACTCCCGCTGGTGACTGCTGAGAGTACATGAAGTCGGGTGCGGCAGCCAAATCGGCCCGGCCGTGTCTCCGTCGCACCGCTCTCGTTGTCTTGGGCCTAAGGTGGCCCGGCCATCTCCCTGCAGCGCTGGCGCAGGCTGCAGGGGACGCAGAGGACGCCGCCGCACGTGTGGCAGCGCTTGCGCGGTTGTGCCAGAATGCGGAGTGATGCCGGAACCCGCTCGTTCATGAGAGGGTGTTGACGGCTGGATTGCGTGATTTCATAATGAATCGCAGAGACCGGTGGCGTGGGTTCTCCGGCGTGTGAGTGGCGAGGGCGGACACGGTCCCTGGCATCCTCTCTCCTGTGTGTGGTTCACGCACCCGCCATCTCCCTTCGGTAGGACCCGGCATGCGGTCGAGCGAAAGGCCGGGAGGTGTGGCATGAATGCAAAGGAAACCGCAATCGTCTTCATCG
>CAYNXN010000079.1:0-7036 GCA_964401175.1 uncultured Dehalococcoidales bacterium
ACACGCGGTGCAGCGCCACGGCTATCTCCACGGCGCCGAGGCTGGCGGAGAGGTGCCCTCCCGTCTGCAGCACTGTGGTCACCATCCGGCCACGCAGGTCGGCGCAGAGCTCCGCCAGTTCATCCCGATTCAGATCACGCAGTCTCTTCACGGGCACTTTCACATTTTCCGGCTGTGAGCGTTACCGACGGACTGATACCTGTCCGGGTCCTACTTTACCACGCGCGCGCCCTTTGGTGGGACTGGAGGCTGCGATGCGTGCCGGCGCGAATAGCGTAACGAGGATTGTTCCCCACGTGGTCTGGAAGCGACATCGATCAATCGTGTGCGCACGCCCTGCAAGTGCACGTCGTACAACGCGGTCAGCACCGCCTCGGCATCGCTCCGCATCGTGCTGAAGGCGACACACCACGAGGGCTGAAGACGCCGCAACGACTCTCGCAGCAGCCTCACGGGCGACTGCGCCTCGACCTGCCGGCGCATCGCCTGCTCCTTGAGGGAGAGCAGCGCGACCGTCCGTGCCGCCGGCTCCGACTTCACCTGCTGCGCGCGCGCCAACTGCCGCTGCACCTCCTGAACGGCGACCGGCCGCAGGAAGCGCCGCCACGCGCGAGGCGCCAGCAGTACATCGGCGCAGGCATCGAGCGCGGCGCGCACCAGTCCATCGCCCCACAGGGCGGGCGAGAGCCGGGCGGAGTCCTTGCGCCCACCATAAAGCGCCAGCGCAGCGCCATGCGAGGCCGAGGCGATGGTGAGCGCCGCGGACAGGAACTCATAGACGAGCCGGTCGGCCTCGTTCGCTCCCGGCACGGTGAGGTTCACCAGCAGAACGCCAGGCGGCCTTGCGCCGTCATCGAAGACTTTCACAACGAGCGAACGCAGCCGGGCGGTGTGCTTCCAGTCGATCGACTCCAGCGTGTCACCCGGCACGTACATGCGACTGCTCTCGTACTCTACGCCTCCCTGCGAAGCGAGAAAGTGTCCCATCTCACCCGAAAGCGCGCCGCTCCAGTCCCGACCGCTGCCGCGATGGGAGAGGTACTCCTCAGCCGCAAGTGTGGCGATCCTGGCGCGCGGAATGACGTTGAGACGGGCAACCGTGAGGCGCTGTGCCACATGGAACAGCCCCAGCCGGTCCGTCACCCGCGCCTGCAACACCACCTCGGACGGCCCACCGAGGAGAGGGACGATGGAAACGACGGGCTGCATCACCCTCTCAAGCTGGAGCGGGCCTGGCCACCGGATCGATGCCTGGCTTCCGGCAGCCAGCGCCACCAATCCGCGGGCCTGAGAACGCGCCGGGCGCAGGGCGGATTCGATCTCCACCGGTTCTCCCGCACGAACGGATATCTCGCGCGGCTCGACCTCGAGTGGGGCCGAGCCCAACTTCAGATAGCCAGACAGCGCCGCCAGCAGCAGCGCTCCGGCGAGGAGTGCGCTCGTCAGGGCGAGGACGCGGGCCGATACGACCAGCGAGAACAGCAGCAGCATGATGAGTGCCGCCAGCAACGCCGAGGCGAGGGGCGAGAGGCCGGGACGCACCGGAAGGTGACCGAGAAGCAACGGCGAGGCGACGCCACGCAATCCGCGAAACACGGCCGGCAGAATCGGCAGCGCAAGCAACACTGACCATGTGCCGAGATAGGGGGCAGCCAGATGGGGAATGACGAGGAGCGAGGCGACGGATGCGACGAGGAAGCCCGGCCACCACTGTGCCAGAAGCATCAGCACGTACAGGGCCGTCAGTACGATAGTGGCGGCAGCCGTCGCGGCACCTGAGACAAACGTCTCGACGACAAGCGCGACCGGAACATACGCCAACAACACACGGACTGCGGCGGCAAACATCACGGTGTGGCCTCAACTCCTCCTCAGTGCCCGCGCGCAGGCGCTCGCGCGATCACTCACACCCACCACGGTGCGACCTGACGCAGGCCACAGACGAAGGCCCGTGACCTACGCGGCAAACGCCGCGCCCTTGGGGACCTCAACGCTGTCGAGTGCCGACTGGATGACATCCTCGCGGTTGATCCCCTCGGCCTCGGCCTCCGGCGCAAGCGTCAATCGATGGAAGACCGCGCTGCGGAAGAGCCCCTTCACATCATCGGGCAAGACATAGTCCCGACCATCGAGATAGGCGACGGCACGTGCGCACTTGAAGAGCGAGATGCCAACGCGTGTGCTCACCGAGCCGGCCAGGACGTCCTGGCGGCGGGTGAACTCGAGCAGCGACAGTACGTAGTCGACTACCAGCGGCGACACGTGCACCAGCGACACTTCCCGCCGCAGGTCGAGAATGACTTCCGGGTTGACCACCGCACGCACCGAGGTTCCCTCGATGCGGTCGATGGCGCCGACTATCTCGCGCTCTTCGTCAGGTGAGGGCAGGTCGCTCCATCCGTGCAGTGAGAAGCGGTCCGCCTGCACTGGCGTCAATGGATAGGTGCCCGGACCGCCATAGGGCAACTGGCTGCCAATCACCATCATCGGCCGGGGCAACTCATGGGTATCCCCTTCAAGCGTGACCTGTCCTTCCTGCATCGCCTCGAGCAATGCTGCCTGAGTGCGGGGCGTGGTCCGATTCAACTCGTCGGCGAGTACAACGTTGGCGAATATCGGTCCAGAGATGAACCGCGCATCCCCGTCGGAACGATAGAGGTAAAACCCGGTGATATCGCTGGGCAGCATGTCCGGCGTGAACTGGATCCGTTTGAAGACGCCGCCAAGCGCGCGGCAGAAGGCGCGCGCGGTGGTCGTCTTACCGGTGCCCTGAGGGCCCTCGATGAGCACATGGCCACCAGCGAGCATGCCGACCAGCAGCAAGCGCTTGAGTTCTCTCTTGCCGATGACCGCCTTGTCCAGTTCCTCAAGAACCTGGCCGGGGAGCCTCTGCAGTTCAGTCATTGTCCTGCCGTCCGCGATTATACCATGCATACACCACCGCAGACGTGAACGCCAGCAGCACCAGCAGCACCAGCCCCGCACCGCTGCCAACCGCGGCGCGCACCGCGGAGAGGCCGCCCTTGCTACGGTCCGTCTGCACCTCGGGCAGGTGCAACTGGTCGATGAGCACCTCCCCCTGGATGAACCGCGACACCGCCTCAACGTTGTCACCGGTGTGAACCATGCTATTGAGCAACAGACTGGCGTCCGATACAACCACCACCCGCCCACCGCCAAGTTCGGCCACCGCCCCAATCGCAAACGGTCCATCGGGCTCACCTGCACCACGTCGCCCGTCACCATTGAGGTCGCCGTAGCTGAAGTACGATGACCGCGCCCACACATCTGCGGCGCGGCCCACTTGAAGCCAGGTGGCCTGGTTCAACGTCATGCTTCCGGCGTCCGCCCCGGCCGGGGAACGGTCAAACTCCACACGCGGCATCGATGGGTTCCGGTGACAGTAGAGCGGGTCGACCAACAGCGCACCATGAAATGTTATGTCGATTCCCAGCGAGGAAAGCACGTGGTTGCCATAGCCGAAATCATCCAGCAGCACCAGCGTTCCTCCCGTCCGGACAAACCTCTGCAGCACGCTAAGCGATGCATCGTCCGGCTGCAGCCTGGGCATAGCTATCAACGTTGCGGGCCCTGAGAGTCCATCGAGCACATCGTAGGAGAGGATCGCCGAAGCGCCGAGTTCAGCCGAGACGTCGCTCAATCCGTTCCAGCCGCGATTCAACACGCTTGAGTCGCGGTCCGCAGGATGCAGCCAGATCAAGACCATCGCCGCCAGCAGACCGACGAGGCCCAGCAGGAACCAGGACACGGCGCCACGTCTCATCTCCGCTCTCCTGGCGCATCTCCGCCGTGGGCAGTGACGCGATGCCGCAACAGGTTGAGTATCCTCCGGCCCAGGGAGACTTCATCGTGGCCGGGCTCACGCCGGCCGTACAGCGCCTGCTCCGCCAGAGAGGTCAATCGGCCGAACGCACGCGCGATCCCAGGCATGCGCATGGACGTGGCCGCGAAGTACTCCCGCAGGGTCATCTCGCGGCGTAGCACCAGGCCGAGGGTCGACTGCATCAGCCGCACGCCGGCATAGTAGGCACGCACCAGGGAGATTCTTGGGCTCGAATCCACCTCCTCCCCCACACTCGCGCGACTGGCCGGACCTGCGTGCGCCATGGGGAAGACCGTGGCGGTAGGCGCCGAAGCCACCGGCAATGGCGCCACAATCATGCGGCTCCGACGAACGGCGAAACCCAGCAGCAATGCCAGCCCCAGTGCCACAAGCCAGACCAAGGGCACGAAGAGGTTGACCACAAGCAAGTGAGCGCGCGCCTCCACCGGTCGGTGCCACGGTTCCAGGGGAGTGGCACGCAGCGTCAACGTACGAACCCCCATGGACCAGACCGACACGACGAGCGAGACATCGTGCTCGATCACCGTCCCCTGTTGTTGCCACCGGCTCTGCCGATCGCCCCAGGAAGCCGTCATCGCCGGGACCTCCAGAGGCAGAGACGACCGGATCTCACCCGATACGCGAACCGGACGCACAAAGTCGCCGCTGGTGATCTGGCGCAGCAGTGAGAGCGAAGGAGAGGGGACGAAGAGCAGCGGGCCGGCGCTGACGCGCAGTTGCGGCGCCGCTCGCCTGACTTCAACCGTGGTGTCGACCGTCTCCGGCGCCGTGGCCGTGGAATCGTCGCCGTACAGGGTCACAACCAGTGGCTGCACGCCCTCGGCGGCGGCGTCCGGCAGGACCGCGATGAATGTGAACGTGCCTGACGCATCCGTGGCCGTCTCTCCGATGGTGTGGCTGTGCCATTGCAGCGTCATTCCCCTGGCGGCAACACCTCCGGGCGATGTCACCGTCCCAGAGACCTCGAAGGGCAGACCGGGGTAGACCCGCTGTGGCAGCTCGAGCACTACCACGGACTGGTGATAGCGGACGGTAAGCACCAACTCCGGGCTGTGCGCCGGACGGTAACGGTCGAGGTCAGCTCCCGCTGGCTGGAACACCGCCTGAACCATGCGGCGAGGAACATAGTCGTAGGGCACGGAGAGTTCGCAGGAGAAGCGCCCGTCCGCTCCGGTCCGGCAACGAATCGCCTCGAAACCATCAAGCATTATGACAATCTCCCGGTCAGCCAGTGGTGAGCTCCCCACGAGCATCCTGCCGCGCAGGCCGATCGACTCGCCAACCCATGCGAAATCGCGCTGCAACTGGAGCGCTACATCGGGCTGCTGCAGGGTATGCTTCAGCTCCGCGGCCGTCTCGGCCTGCTCGAGACGTTGCTCGTACTCAAGCGTGAGCTGCAACAACAACGCCAGCGCCGCATCAAGCGACCTTCTCGCCTCTTCCAGTTGGGCCGTGCTGCCGCCAGAGCCGGAACGGCGCAGGAGCGCGAACACCTCAAGTGTTGCCTGCTCCAGCGCCTCAAGCTGCTCGCGCGCCAGTGACAGCGACGACCTGGCCTGAGTCAACACGACGGACGCCCGTTGCAGGTCGTTCACGTCCAGCAGACGCTCGACGTGTGCCAGGGCCTCATACAGGTTCTCGATCGTCGCCGACAGGTCGCTACACAGGTCGAAATAGCGGGAGGCCAGGTCGAGCATACTCGACGGCAGATGCGTGCGGTCGATTCTCACCGCAGCCAGTTGTTCAGAAGAACGGCCGAAGTCTTCTGCCGCCACCGCCTGCAGCGCGTTCCCGAGATAGGCGAAGAGCACCCCGCCTTCGTACCGTTCCCGCACCGACGCAGGGTCGTTGTGATACAGGGTCGGCCTCTCGGCTTCGAACCCGCTGCAACCGGACGTCGCCAGAACCGCCGCCGCGCAGAGGATGCGCAGCGCACGACTGAGGTGGCTGCGCACATCCGTTCTGCCTCGCAACACGCAGCCAACTTCGTTGTTGATCATTTCTCAGTTATGAGGGCAGAAAGCCACACTGATGACGCACCGCGAGCACAGTTCACCCGGACAGGATCCGCACTATCTCCGCGACCACCACAACCGCAAAGCAGGCAACGAGGATGCGCTCGACCACGCGGAGGGCGCGGCGCGCCCGTTCGCTCAGCCAGACGAACACCTGGTTCACGGCCAGCGTCTCGATAATGTACACCGAGATGAACAGATTCAGCCGCGTCTCACCCGACCATGCGAAGACCACCGATGTTCCCAGAAGCATGGCAGCCAGCACAATCACGTACCGATCGGTAATCGTCATGTCGCGCTCACAACGGTTGCAGTTCCAGCGTAACCGTGCGATTCCTGCCTCTCGCTGTCTCGGCCAGAATACGCACCGTACGTCCCTTCGCCACTGCGACGACAGCCGCCGCGATCGACGCCGCCAGTGAACCGAGGCAGGATTCGACCACCGCGGACAGCCATCCCGCAGGGACAGCCTCGCCCGAGAAGCGTACCTCGATCTGGCTACCGGCCTCGTGCAACTCCACATGGCGGGCGATGTGCAGCGAGGAGACCGCAACCTGTGTGATGGCAACGGAGATCTCATCCATCGTCTCGCCGGGCGGATACTGCAGCAAGGACATCGCCGCAGTCCCGGGAGCCACAACCAGAATGCCTGCTTCATCCCCGTAGAACGCGATGAGACGATCCTCCAACCGTCGACCGGCGTGAGCCGCGGCCTCATCACCGGTGAAGGGAATCAGCGCCCTGACCTGTCCATCGACGACGTCCGGAGGCAGATAGAACGCCGGCGTATGGAGGCCCAGCTCCTCGAACAGCCGCCCCAGGTTCTCATACCCCGTGCGCGCCAGCAACTCGGACAGGTCGGGAGACACTCCAGGGGCCGTCTGGCCCAGCAGCAGAATGACCAGCCCCAGCACAAGCAACGCCATGCCCGTCGATATTCCGGGGTACGACCGCAACAGCAGAAGCGAGGCACCGAGAATGAACGCGCCTGCAACAAGCAGAGCAGCACCGAGTCGATTGTAGCGTCGCCTGTCCATCGCTCACGCCTGCGCACCGCGCCGGCCCGCGCCAAGCGCCCCATACGTAATGGGGCCGGGGAGCACGCGACTCGCGGTTCAGGCAAGTATAGCCCAGCAGTCAACTTGCCGCTACGGCC
>CAYNXN010000080.1:0-6944 GCA_964401175.1 uncultured Dehalococcoidales bacterium
TCCGCCGGGACCACGGACTGGGACGAGTTCACTGACTATCCCATCGAGATAATCGGCGCGGGTGATGCAGTCGGCGCCGTGCAGGTGCGCTCCTCACTTGCATTGCCATCTGATTTCAGCAGCAGCGACGCGAGCCTGGGCAACCTGTTTGTCAGCATTGACCGCACGCCGGACTTCAACGATGATGTGTACCGGATTATCGGAGACCAACTCCATCCGCCGGGCGACGATGGACGTATGTTTGTTGATGGTGGCAACATCGACATCTGGAGCATTGCGTACCGCGGGACACGTACGGATGGCATTCTTCTGGCCGGAGAGCGCCACCCGACGGATTTGGGAGAGCTCAACGTTCAGGTGCACCGCTGCGAGAGTCCGTGGGCGGCCTCGCCTGTGTGGCAAGAATCAGAGGTCCCGCCGACGGGTCCCGGACACGCCGTACTTGCCTGGGCTCCCAATGTGTCGCTTGCCTATTGCGGCACCTTCAGTCGCCCCGGCACGGCGCTTGATGAGAGCGCCTTCTCCGCCAGCAGCAACGGCAACCAGTGGCGGCAGATGGCCATTATCGATACCGCACTGACGCTCACCGACCTCGCCATCAGCCCCGACGGCAGGAAACTGTTTCTCACCACGTCTAACGAATGGGGTCCGGAGTCCGTATGGCACAGCTTCAGCGAGCCGCTCGGGTTGCGCTGGGAGCGGCTGTTGACCGTCGACTCTGATACCGACACCGTGATGGTGAAGCTCAGTGCCGATTACCTGAACGATGGCACACTGTATGTTGCGGCGCATGGTAGTGACGTGATTGCTGTCTCGCACGATCGTGGCAATGCCTGGGTCTGGCGAACGCGCGCACCCGAGCCCTTGCTCGATATGCTCGTTGTCGATGTAGAGACCGTGTACGCTGCGATACCGGACGGCATGGTGATGCCGAGCGTCTATGGCGGCAGGCACTGGGAAGACCCGGTGGATACGACGTTGGGGAATATCAACATGCTCTCCATGGCCGCGGACGGCACGCTTTTCGCGGGCAGCGATGATGGGTACGTGGCCTGGTCTGACGATGGTGTGACCTGGACAGTGCTCGACGAGCCTGTGGGCGGCGGACCGGTGCAGGTGCGGCCCGATCCGGCGTTCGCCTCCAATGGCTGGGTCTACGCCTCCACCTCTGAAGCCGATTCGGGTCTCTGGCGCTGGAGGATCGGCGAGTCTATCTACTGGGAACAGCTCGACAGGGAGGTAACGGGCCTCGGGGACGGGCAGATCATCGGTGGATTGCTGTGCGGCGATGAAGGCACGCTCTATGCGCTGAGGATCGAGCCCTCCGCTGCGAATACCGGGGGCATGACTCGCTGGCTGTGCCCGGCGTGCGCGCCGTGCACCGAGCATGAGTCTGACCACGTGATCGAAGACCTGCCTGCCGGCGCCTCGTTCAGGTGTGACGACGCCTTTGTTGCCTTATACCCCGTGGGTACGCTCTGGGGTGATGAGGTGTTGAACGAGGTCTTCGCCATCGATTCCGCGGGGCAGCGTATCTTCAGATACAGGGATACGTTGTGCAAACGGGGTCCCTGGCTGGATTCTCCCTCGGATGGGGCCGCGCTGGACGATAACGCATGCGACTGCAACCGGGACGCGGTGGTGACGTTCGACTGGGAGGACATGGATGAGGTGGATGAGTACCAGGTGAGCTTCTATCATGAGGCGTCCACGGCCGCCCGATTGTGGGATGAGTACAGCGACTATGACGGCCTCGTAGTCTCGCCCTCGGGAGACACGTCTGCATTCCAGAGCGGAACTACGTACGGCTGGCGCGTGAGAACGGTGTCTCCGGTGCTGAGTCCGTGGTCGGACATGTGGCGCCTCTACCCACGATTGCTCGAGGTGAGCGAACTGCAGCCCGCGGCGGGCCAGACAGGTGTCTCTCTACAGCCCATCTTCACCTGGAATGGCCCGGGAATGGCGGCGGCCTATGAGTTCACACTGGCGCGCGACCCGGAGTTCGCCGGGGTCATCGCGTCGTTTGCCGGCGACACTGCTCTCGATATGACGGCGTGGGTCTGCGACCGCGAATTGAAGCCGGGAACGAGCTACTTCTGGCGCGTGAGGTCGGTGAATGGCGAAGCGTGCAGTCCGTGGGTTGCGGGCGCGTTCACCACTGCGGAGGTGACGTCGGCGCCCGGGGTTGGAGGCGCGACCACCGTTGACATCCCTGTCCGTGAGTCGCTGGCCGCCGATACGCCGGTCTGGGTGATGTTCGGCGTTCTTTCTCTGCTGATGGTTGCGCTCATCATTTTGATTCTGAGAACCGCCCGGCGCTAATTGCCATCGCGGGACGCCCCCGCTGCCTCCCGGTACACTGGAACAGTGAAGTAGAACCGGCTGCCCGCCCCCGGCCGGCTCTGGACGCATAATCGCCCGCCGTGGGCCTCCACCAGCCCCTTCGATATGGTCAGGCCGAGGCCGTGGCCGCCGGTGGACCGGGTGCGCGATTTGTCTGCTCGGTAGAAGCGGTCGAACACAGATGCGAGGTCCTGAGGCTCAATGCCTTCGCCCGTATCAATCACTGAGACCTCGACGCTCTCTCCAACTTGTGTGGCTTCGACGGTGATGCGGCCACCGCGTGGCGTGTGCACTAGCGCGTTATCCAGCAGGTTGCGCAGCACCTGACTGATGCGGTGATAGTCGATGCAGACCAGTGGCAGGTCATCGGTCACCCGGTTCTGGATGCTGATGCCTCTCGCCGCCGCTGCCGTTGCCATGGCATCGGCTGAGTGTGACACCAGATCGTACAGTTGCTCGGGCTGTTGTTCCAGTGTCATCTGCCCCGCCTCGACTATGCTCAATTCCTGCAGGTCGTCGACCAGCCGCGACAGTAGGACCGCCTCTCCGTCTAGCGTGGCTACCGTCTCCTCATCCGGCTCGATAACGTGATCCCTTACGGCCTCGATATAGCCCCTGATGTTTGACAGGGGCGTGCGCAATTCGTGTGCGATGTCCCCGATCATCTGTCGCTGCACCTGCCTGGCACGTTCCAGGCCGTCAGCCATGGCGTTGAAGGCCGCGGCGAGGTCACCGATCTCTCCTCTGTCAGCCAGTTGCACCCGTTGCGACAGGTCGCCCGCACCCAGCTTCTGGACTGCATGCCGCAATACCTCCACCGGCGCCAGGATGCGGCGCGACAGGAACCATGCCAGCAGTACCGAGGCGGCAAAGGCCACTACCAGGCCGAGCAGCAGAAAGAGCCCGATGCGCTCGAGCGTGATGGAAAGCAGGGCTCGTTCGGCCCCGGGCGACGTCTGCGGTACGACGTACAGCGTGCCGACGGATGGTCGTTCGCCCAGGGTGGTGATGATGCGGCCCTCCTGTGAGGATTCCCGGTACCGCGTCCCGAGCAACCGTTCCTCCGAATCCGCAACCACGATGTCCGCCGCGTCGGTGACGATGATGTGCCAGTCCCACATCGTGCCGATGTGGCTGATGTATGGCTGGACGCCGGTCCAGTCTTCTGACGCCGCGTAATAGCGCGCCAGGGCGATACGTAGCTCAGAGGCTCGCTGTGTATCCAGTCTGTCCCTCAAGCGCTGGAATTCAGCTGCGGTGGACCATGTCATGAACACGAATACCGCGAGCAGCGCGACGATCACCACTACCGAGAATGCGGCGATGAGGCGGAACAGCAGGCTACGATCCTTCACCCGTCACCTCGGCAAAGACATAACCGGCGCCATAGACGGTCTTCACGTATTGAGGGTGAGCCGGGTCAGGTTCCAGCTTGCGCCGCAGGTTTCTGATGTGCGCGTCGATGGTTCGCTCGTAGCCGTCGAAATCCTCACCGAGCGCCTTCTCTATCAGTTGATCGCGGCTGAAGACCCGGCCAGGCTGCATCGCCAGCACGCCGAGCAGCCGGAACTCCGCCCGCGTGAGTCCCAGTGGCTGGCCGTCGCGTATGGCCTCGCGCCGGCGGAAATCCAGCACCAGGTTGCCTCGCTGCAACTCGTCTGGTCCGCGCTCACCGGGGAGCCTCCGCAGCACCGCGCGCACGCGCGCCGCCAGCTCTCCTGGACTGAATGGTTTAGTGACATAATCGTCAGCGCCGATGTCCAGCCCCGTCAGTTTGTCGGCGTCCGTGGTGCGGGCCGTCAGCATGATGATCGGGACATCCGATTCCTGCCGCAGCCTGCGGCAGACCTCGAGGCCGTCCACGTGCGGCAGCATCAGGTCCAGCACGATGAGGTCCGGCTTCTTCTCCCGCGCCATCTCCAGCGCCTGCCTGCCATCGGGCGCCATCATCACCATGTGGCCGTCCTTTTGCAGGTAGAGCTTCACCAGGCGCGCGGTGTTGGCGTCATCATCGACCACCAGTATCCTGTGTGCCATTCAATCGCCTTCCTTGGATAGCGGGGACTCGTGCATTGTAGCGCAATCAGTGAAAAGGAATGGACCGGCGGGAATGGACTCGTCAGGCCATCCCGCCGGTGCGGAAGCCGGGATTTGTTCAGTTAGCCGGGGCGTACGCAGGGCAATTGCCCTGGAATCCTCGCCCCCCACCCATCGGTCCGCCGAGCATCGGTGCACGCCCGCCGAAACGGTCTGACATGCGGCCTTGAGGGCCGGGTCCCTGTGGGAATGCGTCGCCCATGTCGGGGCGCGATTCGAACCATTCGCGCATCTCGTCCCCGACGTCAGGCCTCGACTCTAGCCAGTCGTTCCATGCCTCAACCTGTTCCTCGGTCAGAATTCCTTCATCAATCAATTCCTGGAGTCGCGCGTCCCGTGCCGCCTCTCGCTCTGCCTGGCGCTCGGCGCGCTGTTCCGACATCGCCTGCTGAAACGCGTCCTCGACCTGCTGCTGCTCCAGACCCAGCAACTCGGCCACGCGCGCAAGCAACGTATCGCGCGGCGCTCCTGCGGACTCCTCGTCGGCCGATATGGTGCCGGCAAGCACGCCGGCCAGCGCCATCGTCGCCACCAGCATGCCGGCAATAAGATGTCTCCCTTTACTCATCACGTCGTCTCCTCCTCAATGACCTATTCCTGATGTACAAACGAATCGTGACAGGCCTGCTCAATCGTGTCCGTCTGCGCTCCTTCTCAACTCGGGCGGGTACAGCCTGAGTCGACTCCACAGAGGCCCCTCTTGAGCAAAGGCTAACAGCGGATTGTCAAATTCTCGTCAAGGAACCTGCATTATGGTCGAATACCGGCAACCGTTCGCGGGTGAGACGACCTGCCGGACGTGTCTACGACGGAGAGGCGCCGTCACTGCGGCAGCGAAAAGGGGGCTGTCCGGCTCAACCCCCTTGAGTAGAGAAGAGCGCCCTGTCCCGGCTTTCAGGCGCTATCGCAAGCCGGGCCGTGTAGAGCCCGGCGTTTGGGTGCAGCGTAGCAGGCGATTGTCAATTTCTCGTGAAGCCACTGTACACCGTTTGCGAGCCGCCAGCGTTGTTATGAGTGAGGAGGGTGGTGAGACTCAAGGCAGCCCCATCGGATACCGCCCGGGCCTGCAAGATGTGCCTGCTGGCAGTGCTGAGTGCGTAGCGGATGGCTGTCCGTGCTGTGCAGCAGTGCGCCGCGCCAATGAACTCGGGGCGGCGTGTGATACTTGCGGCTCCGGGACGTAGATAGTGTCAGACCACAGGGCGTCCCGCCCGTGTGAACTGAGCGAGGAGACTGAGATGGAAGACCTTCGAGTGCTGGTTGCCTATTCATCGGTGCATGGCGCCACCGCGGAGATAGCGCGGTCCGTGGCGCTCACACTCTGTCGCGTCGGCTTTGATGCCGATGTCCTCCCCGTCTCCGAGGTGCGGGATGTGCGTCCGTACGACGTCGTGTTGCTGGGCAGCGCGGTGTATGGAGGCAAGTGGAGGAAGGACGCCGTTGACTTCCTCGAGAGGTTCGCGATGCCGTTGTTCGGACGCGATGTCTGGTTCTTCCAGAGCGGTCCGCTGGGCCGTTCCGCCCAGGCGATTGTACGCTCTCTGCCGCTGAACGTGAGCCTGTTTGCCGATTATCTGCGGGTGAAAGGTGTTGCCACCTTCGGTGGCAAGCTGGACGCCTCATCCGGTGGGCCAGTGGCCAGGTTTCTTGCCCGGGCTGGTTTTGCGGGGGACTACCGGGATTTCGCCCAGATCAGGTTGTGGGCTGAGGATGTTGCACGGAAGACAGCGATGCAGACCGCGCTGAAGAGAGAAGAGGCGCAGAAAGCCGAAACGCGGCAAATGCTGCGCTCACCGTTGACGGCGCCGGCGCTGCGACGCTGAGATGACAAGGGTGGCCGGCAGCCTTGGCGACTGCCGGACCGGACTTCTGCGTCAATGATTCCGTTGGGGTGGCCGCGCCTCATGGCGCCTTGCCGGTGAAACGCGTCTTCGCGCCTCTCACTATGCCCCTCTCGATTCCAGAAAGGCGATCCTCTCCGCCAGACGGCGGGTGATGCCGGCAGGACTGCGCGTCTGCCACAGCTCTCGTGCCAGGGCGTGGTCGCCGATGACGTCGGCGATCCAGTTGGCGAAGTCGTTCTTCTCCGCAGTCACATGGTGCGTAAAGGTCTCACGGTCCATGCTGCTGACGGCGCGCGCCAGGTCACGCACGTTCCAGAACTCCTGGCCATCGTGACAGTGAAACGTGAACTGTGCCGGCACATTGGAGAGCAGTCGGTCCGCTTCAGCCGGGAGCATCCTTGGCATGTAGCACCTCCTCCAACCTCACGACTTCGTTATCGCCATGATACGCCTTGCGCCGACGTTGCTCGACTCCGGCGGTCAATCGGGGCAGCGGAACAGGTTACTCCGGCTGGAGCGCAAGGACCGCAACGGACCGTTCGCCAACGAGTACGGCCGTTCCTCCGTTCAGGACCGCGCCCTGGTCGTTGGTGAAGCCATGACGAGTGTCGACGCGTAGACGCCACTTGCCGCTTGCCAGCGAATGTGGCAGAGTGAACT
>CAYNXN010000081.1:0-6932 GCA_964401175.1 uncultured Dehalococcoidales bacterium
ACAGCACGGGGAAGTTGCCCACCTGGTAGCCGCCCTCCCCGACATCCCACGGCTCCGCGATCAGCTTGACCCGGGAGACGACGGGATCCTGGTGGATCACATCGAAGAAGGCGGACAGCCGGTCCACGTCATGCAACTCCCGCGCCAGCGTCGCGGCAAGGTCGAATCGGAAGCCATCCACATGCATCTCCTGGACCCAGTACCTCAGACTATCCATGATGAGTTTCAGCACCTGGGGGTGCCGCATGTTCGGGCTGTTGCCCGTTCCGGTGTAGTCCATGTAGTAGCGCTGATTGTCGCCCACCAGCCGGTAGTACGTCGGGTTGTCGATGCCCTTGAAACACAGGGTCGGACCGAGCTCATTGCCCTCGCAGGTGTGGTTGTAGACCACGTCAAGGATGACCTCGATGCCCGCGGCGTGCAGTGCCTTCACCATCCGCTTGAATTCGCTCACCTGTTGGCCGCGGTCGCCCGAACTGGAATACCTCGCGCTGGGAGCGAAGAAGGAGAGCGTGTTGTACCCCCAGTAGTCCCGCAATCCTCGCTGCACCAGCTGGTGTTCGTCGATGAACTCGTGCACCGGCAGCAACTCGACAGCGGTGATTCCAAGTCGGGACAGATGGGCGAGCACCGGCTCTGAAGCCAGCGCCCCGTAGGACCCTCGCAACTGGTCCGGCACCGCATCGAGCAGCTTCGTCAGGCCCCGCACGTGAGTCTCATAGATGACAGTTTCGTTCCAGGGAGTTCGCGGATGGCGGTCTCCCTCCCAGTCGAAGGCAGGGTCGACGACGATGCCTCTGGGCACACCCCACGCATCGTCTTGCTCGTCCAGACTAAGGTCAGCATCGTTCGCGCCAACCTGGTATCCAAAGACCGGGGCATCCCAGTTGAGTTCGCCGCACACTGCCCGTGCGTACGGATCGAGCAGTAGCTTCGCCGGGTTGAAGCGCAGGCCGGCCGCAGGGTCGTACGGGCCGTACACGCGGTAGCCGTAGGCCTGTCCCGGTGTTGCGTTCTCAACGTAGCCATGCCAGACGTATCCGGTGGATTCCTTGAGTGCGATTCGCTCCTGCTCCTCATCCGGCTGCTCCGGCTGAAAGAGACACAGCTCCACCTGCTCCGCGTTTTCGCTGTACAGTGCGAAGTTGGTCCCCTCGCCATCCCATGTGGCTCCCAGGGGGTAGGGCTTGCCTGGCCTGAGTGTCGGAGACATCGTCGCTCGTCCTTTCCTCGATTGTAGTGGATGTGGAGGGCAGTTTCGTGGCCGTGAGTATGGAACTCCACATACCGCCGGGCTGAAGCTTTCGGGCTCTGATTCGCTGGCGCGCGATGGTCAGCGCGGAGTCATGGGACGTCGCTGCGGCGCAGGGCGCCGCGGACGGACGGCGATGTGGCGGCGACCCCCAGTGCCAGCGCGTCCAATTGCGATGCTTCGGCCGCCGACTCTCTGGCGCGCTCCACCACCACGTCGAAAGGCCTTGCCAGCGCGCCATGCACACGCGCGCGACTCTCCAGGCGCTCGATCAATCCGTCGACTACGAATGGCCAGGTGTACTGGTGCGCGGTCACCTGTCCCGCCTTGCGCAGCCGCTTGGCCACCTCTGGGTGGGCCGCGAGGTAATCAAGATAGCCGGCGATCTCGTCGGCATCGTTCGTATCGAGTACGATGCTGTTGAAGAAATGCTGGGCATAGTCTTCCCCTGTTCCCCCGGTAAAGACGACGCCAGCGGATGCCATCACCTCCAGCCCCACGAGGCCGAATGGCTCATGGCTGCTGTTGGCCAGCACGGCGTCACACGCGTGGTACAGGGTGCGCAACAAGTCGTGCTGGCAGTGAAATCTGATGTTCAACACGTCGGCGTCCGTTGCGGCCATGATGGCTTCCAGCCGTTCCTCAACGCTCTGACCTTCCGCGGTCACATCTCTCACTCTCAGGCCCAGCGAGACCGCACGCTCCAGCACCTCGGCGCCATAGCCCTCCATGCCGCCCCGCGCGATGTACACCGGGCGACGTCCGCTCGCTTTCAGCTTCGCAGTGGCCTCGATCGACTGCATCCAGGCCTTGCCCGGGTCCCACCGTGCGACTTTCAGGAGCAGCGGGTCCCCATTCAGCCTGTGCCGCACGTCTGCCGCCGCCTCCTCGTTCACCGGACGCAGCAGGTCCTCCGGGATCCCGTTCGGGATGACGAGCGTCGGCACCCCCATATCCCGCATGATGTGTTTCATGTAGCGGCTGACTGCAGTGATAGTCGTCTCGCGCTTGAGCCGCTCCCAGTCGATGTGCTCGAATCCGAAGGTGTTGTTGGCGTTCCAGAAGATGCCCACCTCATCCCGCAGGCCGGCGACCTTCAACTGCTCGCTGAGACGGCACGCCGCCTCAGCGGTGTGCCATTCCTCGGCGAGCACCGCCACGAGCTTGTCCTCTGCTACCGCCGGACGCACGATGTGCTCGATAATCCATGGTGGAATCGACCGGCTGAAGTCCTCGTGCTTCGCGTACTCACCCTGGTACACGCCGTTGGGATAGCCCTCGCTGATCCACTGACACCACCGGTGCAGGATAAGATACCCGTCCTCGGTGAATTCCTCCCCGGGAAGGCCAGGGTCGCCCACGAAGAAGAGATGCGTGTGAAAGCGCTTGTTGGCGAGGGTGCGTGCAAGTTGCGCAATACGCACGCCAAGGCCACCGGCAAGGGCATAGAGATCAGGCCCCTCGAACGAGAGAAGGACGAATACCGTGTTGTCGCCACGCATCTGCTCGGGTTTCATGTGGACGCACCTGTCTATGTGTCATTCTGCCGACTCGCCGACAGGGCATCGATCGGAAGCGCCTCACCGACCTGTCCCCGCCTCGGCACCATCGCCAGTGCCAGAGGCGCCGGTCCCCATGTATCCCATCACCTCCCTGCGCGATTCCGAGATGTCTCCCGGGTTCGGGTCAAGTATACGCACTGCACCAAGGTTGTCAACACGAGTTCAAACGTGTCACGCCGTGGAGTCCGGCGCAGGTATTATCATGAATGATAACTAGTCTCATTCACTTGTGCAATGCGCGCGGGTCATGCGCACATCCAGTGGATCGAACCTCACTGTGGCGTGTTCTTGTCCAGTGTCATTGTCTCGCCCACTTCGAGCACGTGGACCCCGGAGCTCTGCGTCGCCGTGGCGGCAGCGAGCACACTACTCACCGGTGTATCGAAGTAGTGCATCGGAATCACCTGCCGTGCCTTTACCGCTGTGGCGCACTGCATCGCTTCCTCGGGCGACATCGTGTACTGCCCATCGACGGGGACGAGGGCGACGTCGACCGGGCCGGCGTCGGCCAGCTCGGGAACGGGCTCGGTGTCTCCCGCGTGATAAACGGTCACGCCATCAACGGTGACGATGTAGCCCACGCCGAGGCCTCTGGGATGGAACGGCACGCCGGGCTCTCTCTCCCGCTTGACGTTGTACGCAGGTACGGCGCGCACCGTGGTACTCCCGAACGTCAGCGTCTGCCCCGGCGCTATCTGCTGCAGCAAACCCCGCACCTTGTCTTTGCAGCCGGCCGGTCCGACCACAATCGTCGCCGCCGTGCGCATGCGTTTGAACGAATCCGGGTTGCAGTGGTCCGTGTGCTCGTGCGTCACCAGGATGATGTCCGCCGGTTCCGGCGCATCAAACAGGTGCTTCGCCCGCGCCCCGGTGTACTCCATAGCGACGGGATCGATGTAGATAGTCTGGCTGCTCCCCTGCAACCTCACCGCCGCATGGCCTAGCCACATGATTTCCATACCGCACCTCCTGTTCCGTTGTAACCCTGTCCGGTTGACCGCTATCGTGAGAACACCGCTCCTGTCATCGCGGAGTTGACCAGGCGTGCATAGCGCTCGAGGTAGCTGCCGCTCTGCGCCTTTGACGCGGGTGGCGACCAGGTTTGCCTGCGCCGTTCCAGTTCCCTGGCATCAACCTCGAGCGTGAGACTGCCTCCTGGTATGTCGATGGCGATGATATCACCTTCATGCACGAGTCCGAGCGGCCCCCCGGCTGCGGCCTCGGGTGATACGTGACCGATGGCGGCGCCTCGCGTGGCGCCGGAGAACCTCCCATCGGTGATCAGCGCCACTGAATCGCCCAACCCCATGCCGATTATGGCAGCGGTTGGAGCCAGCATCTCCCTCATGCCTGGTCCACCTCGTGGCCCCTCGTAGCGGACCACCACGATGTCGCCCGGCTGCACCACGCCACCGTAGATGGCCTGCACCGCGTTCTCCTCCTGCTCGAAAACTCGAGCCGGCCCCTTGTGTACCAGCATCTGGGGCAGCACCCCGGCGGCCTTGCACACTGCACCGTCCGGCGCGAGGTTGCCATACAGCAACGCGAGTCCTCCGGTTGCTGAGTACGGGTCATCCATCGGGCGGATTACTTCGCGGTTCAGTACCTGGCCCTGCTGCACATTCGAGGACATCGCTTCAGCGGTGACTGTGAGATGGTCGCGCAGCAGCCCCGCGTCGTACAACTCCTTCATCACGGCGCTGATGCCGCCGGCGCGGTCAAGGTCGGCGGGAAAGTGCGTCCCGGACGGCTTGAGCCGCGCGATGTTCGGCGTGCGCGAGGCGATTTCGCGGACCATCCCCATATCGATACGGACGCCGGCCTCGTTGGCGATGGCCGGGAGGTGCAGCAGCGTATTGGTGGAGCCACCGATAGCCATGTCCACGACGAATGCGTTCCAGAAAGCCTCGGGGGTAAGCACATCTCGCGGCGCTATGCCTCGCCGCAACAGCTCCATCACCTGCATCCCCGTCCGTTTGGCCAGCGCCACCCTGCGCCCGCTGACGGCCATTGTGGTGCTGCCGGGCAGACACATGCCCAGCGCCTCGGTGAGGAAGTTCATCGTATTCGCGGTGCCCATGATGTTGCAGGCCCCGCAGCCGGGCAGCGCACCCTGCTCAAACTCCGCCAGTTGCTCCCACGTCATCTCGCCACGTTGAACCAGCCCCTGCGCCTCCATGAGGTCGGTGTAACCGACCTCCTTGCCGAAGCACCAGCCAGTGGACATCGGCCCGCCACTGATTACGACGGCCGGGATGTTCAGCCGCGCGGCAGCCATGAGCATGCCCGGTGTGATCTTGTCGCATTCCGTCACGAGCACCATCGCGTCGTATGAGTGCCCGTTCACCATGCACTCTATCGAGTCGCAGATGAGCTCCCTGCTCGCCAGGGGGTAGTGCATGCCGTAATTGCCCTGGGCGATGCCATCGCACAGGCCGATCGTGCCGAACTCGATGGGCCTTCCTCCCGCAGCCAGTACTCCCTCCCTCACTGCCTTCGCGATGATATCGAGGTGCATGTGTCCCGGCATCGTCTCGTTCTGGGGATTGACGATGGCCACGAGCGGCTTGTCCAGTTCCTCTGGCAGAATGCCCATCGAGTAGTACAGGGCACGGTGGGTGGCGCGTTCCAGCCCTTTCGTGGTCACATGACTTCTCATCGCCCATTTCTCCTCTCGCGATCATGGTTGCGTGGATGACCGCCTGCGCTGTCACCCATACTGTAGCCCGTCCGGCGGAATCGGGGCAATGCTGCGTCTCAGTTCCCGGCCGGGCTCAGATGGTTGTCTCGTGGCGCACGCGCCGCAGCTTCGGCGGGGCGACGACCCGGTACATCGCAATGGAGATGACTAGTGCAGCGATCACCAGGATGAAGGTGGACGTGTGACCGCCCGAAAGATCATAGAGATAGCCCGCGAGCCATGGGGATAGGCAGCCGCCGATGGCGAAGCCGAAGGTGATAACCCCCGCGATGCTGCCGTAGTGCGGGCCATGGAACACGTCCGCCACCGTGGCGTTAAGGACGCACGTGAGTGTGCCGAACCCGGCGCCGAACCCGATGGAGAAGAGGAGCGGCAGCCACGGCGTCGACGCGTCTCGCATGCAGAAGAGCAGGCAGGTGAATCCGAGGCAGAGGAGGAACGAGGGAAAGGCAAACCGGTCGCGGCCCGTGCGGTCCGAGACCGAACCGAGCATGTTGCCCGCGACCAGCGCGATGCCGAATGCTGCATAGAAGGTGGAAGCCGTGAGCGGCGCGTAGCCGGCATCCAGATAGAAGTAAACCTGCTGTGATATCACGGTCTGCTCCACGATGCCCATGGTGCACAACCAGATGCAGAAGAGCAGCCAGAACTGGCGTGACCGCAGCGCCCGGCGCAGAGTCCACTCCTCGGTCTTCACTTTCGCAACCAGGCCTCCCTCGGCCGCCTGTACCGGCTGCACCTCCGCTTCAGCGGCTGAGATGCCGTCGGGGAAGAGCCCCTTCTCGGCCGGGGTGCGCCGGATGAAGTGGACGCACGTTGGGGGGATGATGACTGCCACGAAGAGGCCGATGAGCAGGTACGCGGTGCGCCAGCCAAGGGACAGGATGATGTACTGCGTCATGAATGCGCCGATAAGGCTGAGCCCGAATCCGGCTCCGAGCACACCGAACACCAGTGCTCTCCGCCGCACGAACCAGTTTGTCAGGATCGTTGCCACCGGGACCCAGCCGGCGATGCTCAGTCCCACCGCGGCCAGCACGCCATACAGCAGATAGAACTGCCACATCTCGGATGCGAGGCTGCACAGGGCCATACCGGTGCCGGTGAGCAGCGCTCCACCCGCGAGTACGTAGCGCGGGCGAAACCGGTCCACCAGGCCGCCTGCAACCGGCGCCACCATTCCATACACCAGCACGTTGATGGAGTAGATGAGGGCGGTGTTGCCACGTGTCCAGCCGAATTCGCTCACGATGGCCGGGTAGAAGACGGAGAAGGTGTTGCGGCAGATGAATCCGGCCACGATGGTGGCAAGGCAGATGGCAAGGATGACGTAGCCATAGAAGAACTTGCGGTGTGCTGTCATGGGGCTCTCGGCGTGCCGCGTGGGGCAACAGCGTGATGTGTCTCAGCGGGTCTG
>CAYNXN010000082.1:0-6923 GCA_964401175.1 uncultured Dehalococcoidales bacterium
TCTTCTCGGAGCCTGTGACGAGATACGCGTTGTAACTCGTGCCATCAGGCAAGGGAATGAGTTCATCAAAGAGCTGCCGATCCCAATCGACCGAACCCACCCAGGTTATGCCGTCAATCACCTTTCGCGCTCGCATACTGCTCACTCCTCGTCGTCAAGTTACAGGTTACGTGTGTCGGGATGTGTGGTCGTCTTCATGTGGAGAAGGCTGGCCGATCTGACCACTCGCAGCGTTCGTAGCCTCTGCCGCAACCTCGGGACCGTACTGAATCATTTCGACGGCGCCCAGGTACTCTCCGGACTCGGCACGCACCGCAAACCATCTGAACCTCGTTAGCCCTCTCTCGGTGAGCACGCGCCGATCCACCACGTCCCTCGCACCGCTTCTAAGCTTCGCCAGCACCCCATTGACCGCAGGCACGCTGGTTGGGCGGTGACAGGCCTGAACCGGCTGTCCCAGAGCCGACGATTGCCACGCAGGGCCGCGGTCCGCCGCCCTGTTCCAGAAGCGGACCCTGTCATCCGCATCGATGAACGAGAGCTCCACAGGGAGCACGTCGAGAACCATACCAAGCTGTTCCATTGTCAGGTCGTGTATCATGGGAACACCGTACTGACCGCCTCCGCAACTTCGAGCACCGCGCCCTCCGAGGGACAGCGACATGCGGCCACGTGCGTTTCGCCGACTTCCTCCTATTCCTCCACCTTCTCAAACTCGCTCTTGGCCGCTCCGCAAACGGGGCATGTCCAGTCTTCAGGGATGTCCGCGAAAGAGGTTCCCGGCGCGACTCCGTTGTCAGGATCGCCCGCCGCCGGGTCATAGATATAGCCACAAACGGTGCACTTGTACTTGCTCACTTGTGAATCCTCCTTCATTTGATCGTGTTGCGCCACGTAGCTCGGGGCGCTCTTCGGAGTGACACCCCGCTTGACGGAATGATAGAAGCTGTAGGACATCGGCACGCCATCGCCAAGCACGCGGGCAGCGACGACCGTACCCACGAAGAGCGTATGTGTCCAGACGTCCAGCTCCTTCTTCACCTCCACTTCCAGGCTTGCCGTGGCGTACTGCGTCACAATCGGAATTCCGGTCACACCGGCGACCGTCTCAACCGACTCCAGCTTGTCGATGTCCCGCCCCGACTTGAAACCAAACCGCCCGATGAAGGAAAGGGGCGCCCGTTCGGACAGCACCGAAGCGGCGAAACGCCGGCTGGCCGCAACGTATTCGTGGGTGAGATTCTGCTTGTTGAGACACACAGCCACAGAGACAGGGTCGGCGCACACCTGCATCAGGGCATTGGCCACCTGCGCATTGGCGCGCCCCTTCGAGGCTGCGCTCACGACGTACATCCCATAGCCGATGTGGTGCAGCGCCTCAGGCTCCCATCCGGCTGGGTCAGTCATGGTGCTCACATCAGGTCCTCTTCGCTTGCCTCTATGGCGCGCTGCAGCTCCTGATTGAGCGCGTCGGGCAAACCCTCTATGTCGACATGCAGGAAGCCCCGAACGATTGTGGAGGCCGCCTCATCTCGCGTCAGGCCGCGCGCCATCAAATACTGCACCTCTTCTTCGGCAATCTTGCCGACCGCCGCCTCATGATACAGATCTATCCCCGCCACGGTTCCCCGCAACTCGGGAACCGCATGCATCGCGCCATCGTCGTTGAGGATGAGCCCTCTGCATTCAAGGTGGCCCTTGACATCGCGAGCGTTCCCCTCGATGTAACCACGTGCAATGATCTCGCCACCCGTGAGGATGGCGCGAGAGATGATCTCCGTGCGGGACTCCGGGGCATCGAGGAAGACTCTCGAGCCAAGATCGACTTTGCCTCCCGGAAAACCGGCGATGACGCTGTTGAACCGTACCGTCGCACCTTCGCCCACACAACGGGCGACCGGATTCGACTGCAAATCATGCACCGGCTTCATAATCACGTAGTTGCTCAGGAACGTGCCTCGCTCCTCGACGATGATGCCGGTGCGAGGCCGCACCGCGATACCGGGATGCCAGTTGTGAATCATGGTGAATGTGAGCTTGGCCCCTCTGCCCACGTAGAATTCGGTGACACCCAGATGGAGTCCCGATTGAGTATGCGTTCCAGACGTGCAGCCCGTGATGATGTGGAGTTCCGAACCCTCCTCCGCAACGATCACGTTGTGCACGCTCTGCGCAAGACCTTCCGTCTCGAGGTAGAGGCAAGCTTGAAGCGGCAGCAGCGTCTTCTGCCCCGGCAGCGCGCGAATGAAGTAGCCATTCTGCTCGGAGTGGTCGACGCGAGCCGTAAACCGGTCCGCGTTGGAGGCGACCGCGTGCCACCACAACTGCTCCATCCAGCCGTACCGCTCCAGCGCCGTACGCACCGGCATCATCTCAATGCCGTCCTGCGAGAGAGAGACATGTACAGGACTGTGGTCGACCTGGATGAACGTCCCGGAGCGTCCGCCGGCCTGGTCCGCCATGATGCCCGCCTCGAGCATACGTCCCTTCATCTCATCAGGCAGACGGCTCGGATCGTCGCGATAGGACTGTTGTGGCGCTGTCGAGAGATACTGTTCGGGGTCGGGCTCGACATGATTGCGCGAATGCCCGTCATGACCAGCCATCGCCTTCGTGGCGTCGGGAATCACTTCACGCATCTGGAGCACTCCTCATAGCCACATTGCTTGATTGTCATCAGTATCTCGTGCGGGTCTCCACCGCATGACAGTCGTCCGTCGATCATCACGTAACCTGTGCGTGCACTGACGTAATCCAGTATGTGTCCGGTGTGAGTGATGATTAGGCCGGAATGGCTGCGTTCCCGAATCCGAACATCCTTCTGCAGCAAACGATTGATGAGCTCGCCGATGAGTGATATGTTCACCAGATCGACGCCCGACTCAGGCTCGTCGAGCAGCACGAAGTCAGGATTCTGAGCCAGCAACTGGAGCAACTCCGAGCGCTTGATCTCGCCCCCCGAGAAACCGTAGTTCACCTCGCGATCGAGGAATTCCACCAGGTCAGCCGCCTCCGCCATGTCGCGCAACTCCCCCTCCGTCGCTTCCCTGCGAAAGCACGCCGCGACCATGTCCCTTGTCTTGACGCCTCGCACTACAGGCGGCCTCTGGAACGACATGCCCATTCCCATCCGGGCACGTGCGTCAAGGGAGAGCCCGGTAACGTCTTCACCCTTGAAGTTGACGCTGCCACGCGTGACTTCGTACTTGGGGAAACCCATAAGCGTCATCAGGAGAGTGCTCTTGCCGCTCCCATTTGGACCGAACAGCGCGGCCGTCTCGCCGTACCGTATGTCAAGGTCGATGCCGTGCAGTATCTCGACACCCCCGACCTCAACATGCAGATCCCTGACCGAGAGTATTACCTCGTCCATGCGACTCACCTCCAGAGAGGTGACGCTATCCCTCGAGCGTCCACTTCTCTTTCACGGTGTACCATCCGGCAGGATCCGTCAGGTACTCAAAGCTATCCAGCAGCGCCAGATGGTGCATACGCTCCTCACCGGCGAGCGTGGTGTAGAACTTCTTCTCGGCCTGGGAGGTCGTCTCCATGGCACGATCACGGTACATGTCATACGCTTCCAGCTCTTTGGCCATCGCCCCCTTCATCGCGTCAAGCTCGGAGCGGGCAACAACAACCTCGCCTGGAGCTGCGTTGTTGAACGCGGCGACAACGGCCTTGAGGTGTGAACCTCCCCACTCGGGAGCAGCAATAGCGGGCCAGTCCTTGCCCTGACTCAATTCCGCCTCGATGGCCTTGAACTTCTCGGCATGTACGTCCTCTTCGAGCGCCAGGCGCTCGAACAACTGCTTGGCGACCGGATTCGCTGCTGCCTCGGCGGCGGCAATGTAGTAACCCTTCTCCTTCAACTCGATCGCCATCGCCTTCCTCAGAGTCTCCATGCGTTTCTGGGCATCGTCCTTCATCTTCATAACCTCCTCTCGATTTGGTCCCCGGCAGTCATTCATGAGTAACGCTGCTTCAATTCAGACAGATCGCGAACATGTTTGCGCTCTTCCTGGATGATCTGCGACACCGCCTCCCGCTCCTTCTGGGGGACAAGCTCACGCATCTCCGTATAGAAGAGGATGGAGTCCTTCTCCGCCCCGAGAGCGATCTGCAGCGCCTCAGCAGGACCTGCGGCCCGCTTCGCCATGTCGCGCGCGACCTGATCGTCCGTGAACACCGAAGAGTTGATCAGGGCCTGCAGATACGCACCATACTGCGCCTCATCCACTTCGGGTACCACTGGTCCCGTGCCGGCCGCGGCACGCAGCTTCTGAAAGACATGCACATGGTGGCGTTCCATGTCGGCAAGGAACGAGTACGTCTGCTTCAATCCCTGGTCGGTGGCCATCTGAGCCAGAGAGTCATAGTAGGCTTCCCCGTTTCTCTCGATGCCAACCGCGATGTCATACAACTCACTCGCCGTGAATACTGCCATCAGTACACTCCTTCTCCGATGTAACTACCGCGTCACGCCGCCCACTGGCAGCAGACGCTTCAGCTCCGTCGCGACAGCATGGGCACAACCCTCTGAACTCAAGCACATGGCACCTGACGGCAAGCCCGGTCCTCTGCGCAACGCGCCGGTCGAGCCCGTGGTCCACCGGTTCGTCCACGTCGATGACCTGCCCGCAACGATCACACCTGAAGTGGTAGTGCGAAGTGGTACAGCCATCGTACCGCATCACTCCGCCGCCACTGTCACACATCAGGACATGGCCTGACTCGCTCAGCAGCCTCAGATTGCGGTAAACGGTCCCGAGACTTATCCCTGGAATGACTCGTTTGACTTCGCTGTAGACCCAGTCCGCCGTCGGATGACAGTCGGTGGCCTGCACTACACGAAGTATCGCTTCTCGTTGTCTCGACATTCTCATTTTGTTCTACCTGATTTCATAATGATAACTGTTATTGTTCTTCGCTGCAACATGTTCGCGTACCGAAGTGCGGCGTGTCGGGCGGCCGGTGGAGCACCCCATGAACAAGCCGACAACCGCACGACTCAGAGGAACGATCGAGAAGCCGCAACGCGGCCGCAGACACACCCACCATCACCTCCAAATTGTCACCGACAGCCGGACGGGGAGGGCAATAGCGGGATTCTAGTCACGGTACCACCCTGTGTCAAACCGGGGAACGATATGCGAGATGCGTGCTTTAGACTCAGTTGCCGCTCCCTGCACAGAGCCTCCTGCCCATCTCCCTCGCCTCTTCAAGGTGAGCCGGGAAGGCACGTATCGCCGCCTGCTCATCGACACCGCGTACCAGGACCTGTGCGGCATCGCGCACACCAACTGCATCAAAGAAGTACTTCGCGGTGAGCACCATTCCGTCGAACAACTTCGGGCCTCTGGTGGCTCCTACCGAAATGAGAGCGCCACGCCGCGCCATGACATCCGGGGTCCAGGTGCGGAGCACGTGGCGGCGCATCCACAATGCCTGGCAGCGGTCGACGAGCGCCTTGGCCTGTGCCGCGAAGCCATAGAAGAACACCGGCGTTGCCATGATGATGCAGTCAGCCGCCACGAGGTCGTCATAGAGGCCCGTCATGTCGTCCCGTATGGAGCAATTGCCGTCCTGCGCGCAGGCATAGCACTCAGTGCACGGGTGGATCGAGAGGTCGCAAACCACGACCTTGTCGGTCGCTGCCCCTCCTTGCGCCGCGCCATCCAGAGCGGCATCCAGCAGCAACTCGGTGTTGCTCGACCGCCGCGGGCTGCCCATTATGCCAAGCACACGCAGGCTCATCTCAACGCACCATTGTCGCACCGCATGGCGTCTCTACGCAACGCTCGCGGGATCAACATCCACCAGCCAGCCACGTGGCAGATCGAGATCCCGCAGCAACTCCAGCGGACAGGTCCCGCGCACCGTCAACTGCCAGCGATAGTGGCCTCGCAGTCGCCGCAGGAACGCCGGAGCCGGACCGGTGATGCGATAATCGGTGCCGGCACACCGCTGCCGGAGCAGTGCATGCACGCGTTCTGCCTCATGACGGCATTTCTCCTCGTTCACATGGGCGTACAGCAGCTTCACCAGCCGAGAGAAGGGAGGGTACCACGATTGCTCTCGGTACCGTATCTCCTCGGCATAGAAGGCTCGATAGTCATGCGCCGCCGCGCTCCGTACCACATGGCTATCTGGCTCATACGTCTGCACAATGACACGGCCCGGCTTCACGCCGCGTCCGGCCCGGCCCGACGCCTGAGAGATCAATTGGAAGACCCGTTCTGACGAGCGGAAGTCCGGCACCGTGAGGCCAACATCAGCATTCATGACTCCAACAAGTGTCACATTGGAGAAGTCATGGCCCTTGGCCACCATTTGCGTCCCTACGATGACATCAACGTGTCCTGAGTGAACCGCGTCCTGCAGTGCCGAGCCACCTCGAACGCCAGCAGGCACGTCGCTATCCCAGCGCACCACCTTCACGCCCGGGAAACCGAGACCGACGTCCTGGACGACGCGCTGTGTACCAGCGCCGATGTAGCGGAGGCGGGGGCTGCGACACTCGGGACACCGCTCCGGCACACGCACGGTGTAGCCACACCGGTGGCACAGCAGTGTCTGACGAGCCTCGTGATAGGCCAGGGCGACGGCGCAGCGTCGGCAGGTGAAGACGTACCCGCAGCGCCGGCACTGCACCAGCGTGGCGCTACCGCGGCGGTTGAGGAACAACAGCGCCTGTTCGCCGCGTGCCAGTGTCTCAGCTATCGCTGTCCGCAGCGCCCGACTGAAGATGGCAGTATTGCCGGCACGCAGTTCTTCCCGCATGTCGACCACCTCGACCAGCGGCAAGCGGGTGCCTTCACGTACTCTCTGGGGCAACTGGAGCAGCCGCGCCTCCTCCCTCATGGCGCGAAAGAACGTACCAACATCCGGCGTTGCGCTCCCGAGCAGAAGGACCGCGCCTTCCC
>CAYNXN010000083.1:0-6867 GCA_964401175.1 uncultured Dehalococcoidales bacterium
ATGCGCTCAAACGGCTGCAGGGCGCGTACTCCATTGCCGCGTTGACAGCCGATGGACTCATCGGGGTGCGCGATCCGATGGGGGTGCGCCCCCTTTCGATTGGCACGCTCGACGGCGGCTACGTGGTTGCGTCCGAGTCCTGCGCGCTCGACCACATAGGAGCAACATTCCTGCGTGACGTCGCCGCCGGCGAAACCGTATTCCTCAACACGGAGGTGCAGTCGCAGCACCAGCAGAAGAGCGGCAGACGCGCCTTCTGCGTCTTCGAACACATCTACTTTGCCCGACCGGACAGCACGGTTGAGGGACGGCTGGTCTATGAGACACGCCTGGCAATGGGCGCGCAGCTCGCCGAGGAGCATCCTGTGGAGGCGGACTACGTGCTCGGCGTACCGGACTCGGCGACGGCAGCCGCCATCGGCTATGCCCGCGCGTCCGGAATACCGTACCGCGAAGGACTGCTGAAGAACAGATACGTGGGACGCACGTTCATTGCCCCGGACCAGCGCCTGAGAGACCTTGGTGTGCAACTCAAGTTCAACCCGCTCTCAAGCCTGATCAAGGGCAAGCGCCTCATTGTGGTCGACGACAGTATCGTGAGGGGTACGACAACTCCTCGCGTCGTGAGACTGTTACGCCAGGCCGGGGCGAGTGAAGTGCACCTGCGGATCTGCGCGCCGCCGCTGAGGCACCCCTGTCCGCTCGGAGTGGACATGGCTTCCGAATGGGAGTTGATCGCAGCCCGGATGTCAGTACCCGATATCACCGCCCATCTCGGCGTTGACTCCCTCGGCTACTCGAGCCTCCCCGGCCTGGTCAAGGCCGTGGGACTGCCCCGGGACCTTCTCTGCCTTGCGTGTTTCGACGGCAACTATCCTCTCCCGGTCCAGATGGGCTTCTCAAGACTCGCAGCCGGGAGCCAATCGGAATGACTGATGAACTTCAGCGCCGCGGCCAGGCACAGTCATACGCCAGCGCAGGCGTTCATATCAACGACGCCGACGCGGTGAAGGACCGCATACAGCAGTCGCTCCGTTCTACGTTGAACTCCAGTGCGCTTGGCGTTGGTTCGTTCGGATCCCTGTACCGTCTGAGCGGCTATCGTGAGCCGGTGCTCGTATCCAGTTGCGACGGCGTGGGGACGAAGCTGAAGCTTGCGGCACTTCTCGGCCGCAACCACACCGTGGGCCACGACATCGTGAATCACAGCATCAACGACATCCTGTGCTGCGGGGCGATGCCACTGTTCTTTCTCGACTACATCGCGATGGCCCGGCTGGACACGGCACAGGTTGCAGACATCGTCGAAGGCCTCGCCGCGGCCTGCCGAGCAGGTGGAGTCGCACTCATCGGCGGCGAGACCGCGGAAATGCCCGGGTTCTACGTCGAGGGCATCTATGACCTCGTGGGCTTCATTGTGGGAGTGGTCGAGAGAAGCGCCATCATCGACGGAACACGGATAGCACCCGGCGATGTACTGCTGGGACTGCCGTCGTCCGGCCTGCACACCAATGGTTACTCACTGGCGCGGAAGGTGTTCGATATCGACCGGAACCCATCGGTGCTCAACCGACACTACGAAGGCCTTGAGGGCAGCCTCGGTGACGCATTGCTTCAGCCGCACCGGCCGTACCATCGGTTGCTGGAGCCGCACCTGGCCCGGATCAAGGGACTGGCGCACATCACCGGCGGGGGCTTCGCGGGAAACGTCTCAAGGGTGCTGCCTCGAAACGTGACTGCCAGAATAGAGACTGAGTCCTGGCCCGTGCCGGCCATTTTCCGCCTCATCGAAGCGACAGGCGGGGTGCCGCACGATGAGATGTATCGCGTCTTCAATATGGGCGTCGGGATGGTCGTCATCGCGGCGGAAGCGGACGCCCTCGAGCTCAAACGGGCGATACCCGACGCGTACACCATCGGCCGAATCACCGACAACGATGCAGACCGGCCGGTCATACTGGTTTGAATGGAGGAGCAATGCGAGCACTGTTGAGCGTCTCGGACAAGAGCGGAATAGTCGAATTTGCGCGCGGCCTGCGGAGCCTTGGGTTCGACCTGTACAGCACCGGAGGAACCATGAAGGCTATCGCGGACGCTGGCGTCGAGGTGTACAGCATCTCCGACCTCACCGGCTTCCCCGAGATCCTGGATGGCCGCGTCAAGACGCTGCATCCATCGGTTCACGGCGGCATCCTGGCGCGGCGTGACGTTCCGGAGCACATGGCCGCACTCGAGCAGGCTGGCATCAGCACCATCGACATGGTTGTGGTGAATTTGTACCCCTTCGTGCAGACGGTCACGAAGAGCGGAGTGACGCTTGAGGAGGCCATCGAGAACATCGACATCGGCGGCCCCACGATGATTCGATCCGCCGCCAAGAATTACGAGTCGGTAGTAGTGGTGGTGGACCCGGCGGACTACAACTGGATAGTGCAGCAACTGCGGGACGGCACGCTGGACAGCCCCACACGCATGAAGCTGGCACAGAAGGCATACCAGCACACCGCATCATACGACACGGCGATTGCGCGGTACCTCGGCGCCGATCTCTTTCCCGAACACATGACGCTGGCTCTTGAGAAGGCGTACGCCCTCCGCTACGGCGAGAACCCCCGGCAGAAGGCGTGCTTCTACACCACTCAGGATGTGAAGGCGCACGACAAGGGGCTCGGCGCGCTGGTGCACCTCAGTGGACCGGAGATATCCTTCAACAATCTGCTCGATTTCGACTCCGCGATCAACACGCTCTCGGAATTCGAGCGGCCAACGGTGGCGGTCCTCAAGCACACCAACCCGTGCGGGCTGGCCAGCCGCGATTCGCTGAGCGAGGCCTACGTCCTGGCACTCTCGGGTGATCCGGCGGCTGCATTTGGCGGAGTGGTTGCCTGCAACCGGCCTATCGACCTCCCCACGGCTGAGGAGATCAACAAGACCCATTACGACGCCATCATTGCGCCCGACTACTCCGGGGATGCACTCGCGCTGCTCTCGCAGAAGAAGAGCCTGAGACTGGTTAAGGCGCCTTTCCCCCTCGCCGGGGCGGAGGAGCTTGAGTTCCGTAACGTCAGAGGTGGATACCTGGTGCAGACGCGCGACCTGATAGCGTCGGAGGAGCTGAAGCCGAAACGGACCTCGCAGCGAGCGCCTACCACCCAGGAGATGGATGACCTGGTATTCGCCTGGCGCGCAGTCAAGGCCATCAAATCCAACGCCATCGCCCTGGCACGAGACTCCGTCCTCCTGGGCATGGGGGCTGGTCAACCCTCCAGGGTTGAATCGGTGGCGATCGCGCTCAAGAAGGCGGGCGACCGGGCTGCCGGCGCGGTCCTCGCCAGCGACGCGTTCTTCCCCTTTGCAGATGGCCCGGAACTGGCTCTTGACGCGGGCATCACAGCAATCATCCAACCGGGCGGTTCGGTCAGAGACTCCGACGTCATCGAGGCGGTCGACCGCCACGGAGCCGCCATGGTGTTCACCGGTATGAGGCATTTCAGACACTAGAGTCGTGGTCGGAGGTCAGGTCAAGTCAGGGAGAGTGGCATGGGACGCGTCATTCTGGTGGTAGACATGCTGCGGGGATTCCTCGAGGAGGGGCATCCTCTCTTCTGCGGCGTTCGTTCGCGGCGCATAATCCCGGCGATACAGCGGTTGCTGCGCACCGAGACAGACAGCGGTTCGGCGATCATCTTCGTGAGCGACCAGCACCAGGCTGAGGATCCCGAGTTTGAGCGGTTCCCCGCACACTGCGTCAGCGGTACGCCCGAGTGCGAGGTGATTCCTGAGCTTGCCGAGTACGCGCAAACGAGCATCAGCAAGCAGCACTTCAGCGCCTTCAGCAACACGGAACTTGATGCGTTGCTGTCCGAACTGAAGGCAACCACGCTGGTCATCTGTGGTGTGTGCACGGACATCTGCGTGCTGCACACCGTTGCAGCCGCGAAAGACCGGGGCTATGAGGTGGAGGTGCCCGCCGATTGCGTGGCATCCTTCGATGACAAGAATCATGCGTTCGCGCTCGATCATATGGAGAAGGTCCTCGGTGTGAAGATCACGGTTCCGACACAGGCGCCGCTGCGGCGAGAGTGGACAACGCAACCGGAGTGGCTCAGCGGAGACACGGCAGACGTCTACTTTCTGCGCACAGTGGAGATACTGAAGAAGGAGCGCATCAACCCGGTGGTGACCATGGAGGTCTTTCCGCGACGCGACGGCATCCTCTGTGGCATCGAAGAGGTGAAGACACTGCTGCAACAGGTTCTGCCGCCCGGTCAGTCTGAAGTCTGGACGCTCGATGAGGGCGACCCATTCACCAGAAAAGAGGTGGTCCTGCGCATCACCGCTCCGTATCAGAGCTTCGGCGTGTACGAAACATGCTACCTCGGGATGCTGGCGCACTGCAGCGGCTGGGCTACGGCGGCACGAGAGTGCGTGCAGGCGGCGAGAGGGCTGCCTGTGCTCAGTTTCGGTGCGAGGCACGTACATCCCTCCGTGGTGGCCGTGATGGAATACTCGGCGATAGTGGGTGGCTGCACCGGGTGCGCCAGCCCCGCCGGCGCGCGGCTGGCTGGCCTGAAGCCGGTCGGAACCATTCCGCATGCGCTAATCATCATCATGGGCTCAACCGCCGCGGCGACTCTGGCGTTTGACAGAGAGATGGCGTCTGAGATTCCACGGTTTGCACTGGTGGATACATTTGAGGACGAAGTGAGGGAAAGCGTCACCGTGGCGAAGGCGATGAAAGGGCGGCTGTCAGGAGTCCGACTGGATACGCCCTCGGAACGCGGCAGAGTGACCGCGGAACTGGTCAAAGAGGTACGCGCGTGGCTGGACCTTGAGGGGTTCAGGGAGGTACGCATCGCAGTCAGCGGCGGCCTCGACCCGGAGAGGATACGCTACTTCCTCGATGAGGGCGCCCCGGTTGATCTCTTTGCCGTGGGGAGCTATATCAGCGACTCGCGGCCGCTCGACTTCACCGCGGATCTGCATGAAGTGGATGGCAAGCCGATTGCCAAGCGAGGCAGAATGCCCGGACTGACGCCGAATCCGCGACTGAAACGCGTGCTGTAGCGGCGTTGCAGCCTCAGTATCCGAACCGCGAGAAGACGAACCGGACCGCCGCCGGAGTGAGTATGGATACCGCCGCCCGCAGAACGGGTCTGGCCAACCTGCCCCTGCATGGAGGTCACGCGCCTGCATGGCTGTTCCAGAGGATGGCGCGGCTGGCGCGGGAGATATCCAGCGCGATTGTGCTTGAATCCGGCGCCGATGAACTACTGCGCCGACTTTCAGACCCGTTCTGGTTTCAGGCATTCGGTTGTGTGCTGGGCTACGACTGGCACTCCAGCGGTGTTACCACCACCGTGTGTGGCGCACTGAAGGCCGGACTGGCCGGCGTGGAGCGTGAGCTCGGGTTGCATGTGGCCGGGGGCAAAGGCCGGGCTGCAAGGGCCACCCCGCATGACATCCTGGCCAAGGGTCATCTGCTCTCAGTGGATCCCCAAACGCTCGTCTACGCCAGCCGAATGTCGGCGAAGGTCGACAGCGTCGCACTGCAGGATGGCTACGACTTATACCACCACACGATGTTCTTCACCTCCAGCGGCAGATGGGCCGTGGTGCAGCAGGGCATGAACACCGCATCGCGTTACGCCCGGCGCTATCACTGGCTCGGGGAGTCGGTGACCGACTTCTGCTGTGAGCCGGAGGCCGCCATCTGCTCGGATGCCAGAGGAAGGGCGTTCAACCTCGTCGCGGAAGAGAGTGCGGGCGCCCGCGATGCGATGGCGGGAATGGTTCAAGCCTTCCGGCCCGGTGGCCTCAACGCGGAACTGCAGCGGCTCAGCACGCTCACGATGCCACGACGGGAGTATCTCACGTTCGACGACATCGATCTGTCACGAATCGGGCGGCTCCTGGACCACGTGCAGGAGCAACAGCCGGGCGACTTCCAGGGCCTTCTGGGTCTCAGTGGCCTCGGGCCAAAGACGGCGCGCGCGATGGCGCTGATTGCCGACATCGTCTATGGTGCACCAACGAGCTTCCGCGACCCCGCGACGTACAGTTTCGCCCACGGTGGCAAGGATGGTCACCCGTTTCCGGTCGATCGAGAAGTGTACGATCGGAGCATCCATTTGCTCGCCGAAGCGGTACGGCGCGCACGACTGGCTGACGCTGACAAGTGTGAGGCATTGAATCGCCTGAGCCGCCGACAGGCGAAAGCCCAGGGTAGAGGAGAGAACGCACCTCAATGACCTGGCTCGATATCATCGTTGTGGCGACAGTGTGCCTGAGCGCGCTCTATGGTCTGTGGAAAGGCATCGTACGCGCCGTGGTCGGCATCGCCGGGCTTCTGGCCGCGTTCATGCTTGCGGGCGCTCTCTACCGCGATCTCGCCGCCAGGCTCTGGCCAGGGGGCGGACTGTGGACATACGCCGCAGCCTATGCCATCGTCCTGGTGGCGATAATGCTGACGGCCGCAATCATCGGGGCCTTCCTGGCGCGACTGATCCACATGACGCCCCTTGGCGTCATCGACCGCTCACTCGGCCTCGTGGCAGGATTAGCGGTAGCGACCCTGGGATGGGCGCTACTGTTCACGTTCGTCCTGGCGACCATCCCGGGCGCTGATACCTTCCTGGGCGACTCAGCGATTGTGTCCGCCCTTGTGCGCCTGCTGGCCAGCATACGAGGTCTGCCGACGGCCGAATCCACCGTCTAGGCCACCGCTACCGTCGAAACCAACCTCACCGGCTCAAGTTGCGCCGCGTCAGGCTTCGAGAACTCCGTCAAGCATCTTCTTCAGATCCTTCTTCGGCTTGAGCCCAACGATCTGTTGCGCCGGTTCTCCGTTCTTGAAGACCAACAACG
>CAYNXN010000084.1:0-6807 GCA_964401175.1 uncultured Dehalococcoidales bacterium
GCACGGTCCTACAATGTCTCAGCGACTGTGTGAGGAGGGTCTCCGCTATGAGTAAAGTGGGTGTTGTCGGTTCCGGGGCACTGGCGCGGGCGGTGAGCGCCCGGCTGCTTGAATTCGGAGAGCCGGTGCTGGTCTGGGGAACAGATGGCGAGGGCGTGAAGGAATGCGTACGAGCCGGAGCCGCCAGCGCGGCAACGCCCGCGGCGCTGGCTTCAAACAGTGATTTCATCGTTGTCGTTGCGGACAACGAGGGCCAGTCTGAGGCCTGGCATCTGGCCGATCATGGGCTGGTGCAGGGACTCTGTGACGGAGCGGTGGTTATCGACATGACGACGTCATCTCCGGCGATGGCGCGCCGGCTGGAGCGCTCGTGCAAAGAGGCCGGTGGCGCATATCTGGACGCGCCGGTGAGTGGTGGGGCGCCGGCCGCGCGAACGGGGAACCTCGTCATCATGGTTGGCGGCCCTGAGCAGGCGTACGACCTGTCGGTGCCGGTGCTGGAGCCGCTTGGTCGCGTGATTGTACGCGTGGGGGAGACGGGCGCGGGCTGCATGGCGAAGCTGTGCAACCAGGTGATGTGCTTCGTCAACCTCTGCGGCGTGTGTGAGGCGTTGACGTTGGGAGCCAGGGCGGGCATAGATCTGAGGAAGCTGTTCGGCATCACGTCCGCCGGGGCGGCGCAATCTTGGGAACTGGACAACATGGGGCCGAAGATACTGGCGCGAGACCTGTCGTCCGGTTATCCGCTGGCGACTTCGCAGTACGATCTGGCACTTGTGCTTGGCGCGGCCCGGGAGTTGAAGGCATCTCTTCCGGTTACGTCCATCGTGCACCAGTTATATCACGCGGTGGAGACGGAGGGCGTGGAGGGCATGGCGTCACAGGCGCTCATTCGTGCGCTGGAGAAGATGTCCGCCACGGAGGTTCGCGGGTGAATGCGGACAGGAGCAGCTCCGTGCCGTACCCGGGAGTCCTGACGGTGCAGGCGTATGGCTGATGCAGTGACGGACGTGAGGGGATTTGGCGAGGCCCGTGCCAGCCAGTATGAAGGCTGTATGGTAGGGCTTGCCCTCGGCGACGCGCTGGGGGCGCCGGTCGAGTTCCTGAGCCTGGCAGAGATACGGAAGGAGTACGGTCCCGACGGCATCTGCGGGCTTGAGCGATGGCGGGATTTCAGCCCGGGGCACTTCACGGACGACACTCAGATGTCGCTGGCCACGGCGCGGGGCTGCATCGATGCCTATCTGGAACTGCGGCACGGACAGTCGTGGCGGCCGGCCCGTGCGGTGTACCGGCGCTATCTCGCCTGGCTCAAGTCCCAGGAGATTCCCTACATGAACCGTGCCCCCGGAGCCACGTGTCTCTGGTCGCTGAGAACCGGCCGCATGGGCACGGTGGAGGCTCCGCTGAACTCGCGAAAGGGTTGTGGCGGCGTGATGCGTGTGGCTCCGGCCGGGCTGGCCTTTCCTCCGGCCCTGGCGTTTGTTCACGCGGTGGAGTTTGCCGCCATCACACACGGGCATCCCTCCGGCTACCTGCCTGCGGGGGCGCTCGCCGCCATCATCGCCTGCCTGCTTGAGGCCAGGACGCTCGAAGCAGCCATCGACTTCGCCAGAAGTGAACTCGAGGCATACGCCGGTTGTGCCGAGACGCGCGAGGCCATCGAGCGGGCGGTGCACCTGGCCGAGACCTGCGTGCCCGCGGATGAGGCACTGCCGCGATTGGGCGAGGGATGGGTGGGTGAGGAGGCGCTGGCGATATCGCTGTACTGCGCGTTGAGCCATCGCGACGACTGGGAGGCGGCTGTGCTTGTGGCGGTCAATCATTCCGGCGATAGCGATTCGACCGGATGCATCACAGGGGCCATCCTCGGCGCCATGCACGGTGTTGAGGTGTTGCCGCCCTCGTGGGTCGGGCAACTGGAGAGTGTGGCGGGCATCCGCGCGGTGGCACACGATCTCTTTCGTGTGGTGCGGGAGGGCATGGAACCCCTCGCCCGGGAACGTGGTGAATAGCGCCGGGCGATTCCCGCGCCCGTTGTTCCCAAACGCGGGGCCGGATGGTCATCCCACCGGTGCAGGCACGCCGGCGACGATGCGCTCTATCACCGAGACGGCGTTGAGTCCGCGAACGGAGGCGCCCGTCTCCAGCAGCACACGGTGGGCCAGCACCGGTACCGCCAGTTGCTTCACATCATCGGGCAAGACGAAATCGCGCCCCCTGATGGCCGCCAGCGCCTGGGCTGCCTGCTGCAGTGCTAGGGTCGCCCGCGGACTGGCGCCCAGGCGCAGACAGTCGTCCTCACGAGTTGCCCGGCACAGCGCCGTGATGTAGCTCCGTACCGAGTCTTCGATGTACACCTTTCTGCACGCGGTCTGAATCTGCGTCAGCTCATCCGTGGTCAGTACGGTATCGATGACCTCCAGCGGTTGCGTCGACTGAAAGCGACGTAACAGCTCCAGTTCCTCCTCCTGTGAGGGGTAGCCCATCGGCAGCCGGAGCAGGAAGCGGTCCAGTTGCGCCTCGGGAAGCGCGAACGTGCCCTCGAGCTCGATGGGGTTCTGCGTGGCGATGACGAGGAAGGGACGCGGCAGCGGGATGGTCTCGAGGTCCGCGGTCACCTGCCGCTCCTGCATGCATTCGAGGAAGCAGGACTGGGTCCTGGGAGTGGCCCGATTGATCTCGTCCACGAGCACGATGTGCGCCACCACCGGTCCGGGGTGGAACTCGAACTGCCCGGACTTCTGGTTGAATACGTGTACGCCGGTGACATCAGAAGGCAAGAGGTCCGGCGTGCACTGGATACGGTGGAAGTCGCCGTGGACCGACTTCGCGATGGCCCTGGCGAGCGACGTCTTCCCCACGCCCGGGACATCCTCCATGAGGATGTGTCCCTCGCACAGCAGGGCGACGAAGCAGAGCTCCACGACATCCGTGCGGCCGACGATGACTCTGTTGACGTTGGCAACAAACTGTTCGGCGGCCTGCTTGATTCGCACTGCCTCCTGCGTGTCCAGCCTTGGTTCGGGTCTGTTCTCTGTCATTCTGCACCTTCGATCTTCGTTGTTTCCGCCTTGTGTTGGCGCCGGCGAGGCAGATGCCGGATTCTGTGCACCGCCTGCTGCATCTGCCGCAGTGCTTCGTCATCCGGCTCGTAGCCGCCATAGCGCGCGCGGGAGTAGGTCTCGGTGACGTAGGCGAGGTCCGGTGAGGCCGCGGGGAGCAAGCCGCTCAGCACGTACTGGTATTCATGCGCGGATTGGGACGGTGCGCGCGGCTGCAGCTTCTTTCCGGCCCAGCGCAGCAACTCGGCGTACAAGGTTCCCCAGGAAATATCCTTCTCGGCGCGAAGAGAACGCTGCAGGAAAGCCTTGATCCTGAGCCAGACGCCGAGGGATTCACGCTTCAGCCACAGCAGGAGCGCGAGCAGATCGGCAAGCAGACCGGAATCGAGCGACTCAATCTCGATGCCGGTCATGTTGCCGCGTCGCCTCAGCCACTGGAGCACGGCCTCGCATATTCGCCACAGCGCGAACAGCAGCATACCGATAACCACGATGCCCCAGCCGATGAAGAGGATACGGCGCAGTATCGCCGGCAGCGGCAGGGAACGGTAGAACTCAAGCAGTCCCTGGTCGTCACCGGTTGCCGGTGGCTCGAGGTCGGCTCCCTCCGGCACGCCTCCCTGCGGCAGCAGCGAGAAGAGGAAGGCGATGATGCCTAGCAGAACGTAGACGACGAAACGGGCGGCGTCGATAATCGCTCCCACGAGCCCGGGGGTGATGGCGATGCCGGCCAGCAAGCCGAGCAGCGAAACCGTGATGATGACACTGAGCAGAGAGCCGGTGAACTGCCGGTTGGATGGCAAGGCGATGCCTCCGCCCTCCCGCTGGCTGCGCATCAGCGCGATGCCGCTGAGCGAGAGACCGAAGAACACCAGCGCCAGCAGCACCGGGTGTCCTGCAGGCAACTCTCTCCCGTACGCGAGCAGAAACGCACCGAGCATCAGGGCGAGGCCGAACTGGAAATGCGTCAGCAGCCTGCCATACGTGATACGCTGCCCCGACGCGCGCCCGCCGAGGTACCAGGCGCAACCACAGCCACACAGCAGCAGCAGTTCCGCCGCCCGGACCTCGAAGATGAGGCGTACCAGTGCTGCGGGAAGCGCGTAGAGCCAGTCGGGCTGGCTCCACGGCATGTCCGGGTAGAGCACCAGCTTGCCGCAGAGTGCGGCGGCGATGACCCAGAGGAACCAGAAGAGGACGGGCTGGAAGAGGCGCAGCGGCAGCCTGGTGATGTAGGCCCACGCAACCGCGCCGAGAGGGAGGAACAGCAGGGGAATGGGGGACACCCCGATGTGGCCGATGGTGGACAGCTCGATGACTGAAAGCCAGGCATAGAGCCAGCATGCCTGCATGCCGAGGAACACGGCGGGCAACAACGCCCGGTGCAGCCTCAGCTTCACTTGCCCCCCATGTTAACGAGGTCATCGGGTCCGGTGAGCCGTCGGTGTGCGAATGGCAAGGACTGTCCCGCTGGGGAGCCGCCCACCTCAAGCACCAGAAGCGGGCAGCGTTTCGCGGCCAGGTGGGCGAAGGCTGCGATGTGACTCTCCTTCATGTGGCCCACCACGGCGATGAGTCCGGAGCCCGAGAGCGCCAGTCGCCGTATCCCCTCCGCCAGAGAGTCGAACGAGGCGGCGGGCGAAGGTGTCGCGCGCGCCAGCAGCTCGAGCAGCGCGATGAGTTGCACATTGCCGCTTCCTGGCGAGAGTCGTGCCTCGCCGCGCCCGGCAACGAGCCGCGCATCGCTGAGGAAGCCGATCTGCATCTGGTGCTCGACGCAGTAGCAGGCGATGGAGCCGAGCGCACTGGCCGCGAGCTCAAATGGCTCGCCATCGGTGAACTCGTCGAAGCTATCCGCGCACAGCACCAGGTTGACGCGTGACAGGGCGGCGGGCTCGTAGATGCGGACTTTGAGGTCGCCGTGACGCGCGCTCGCCTTCCAGTGGACGCGGCGCATTCCATCGCGGGGCTGATAGTCACGGATTCCGCGCATGCGGGTGGGGTCCTCGTAGAGAGAGTGGCGGCCGGTGAGGTCTCCCGTTGCGTCGGCCCGCTGCAGCGGCAACCGCTGCACCGGATAGAGACGGGGATACACGGCGATCTCCTCGTGCGCCCCGGCATCCATCTTCCGGGGATAGAGCCCCAGAATGTCGCCGCTGGTGAGCGTGAGTGGAGGCACCTGGTAGTAGCCCCTGCGCTGCGGCCTGAGGGGTTCCCGCCACGTGAGCCTGGAGTACCACGGCATGGAGAGGCTGCGCCACAGCGCACCGCCCTCGCCGCCATCTCGCGTGCTGCCCCGCAGCAATCGCGGAGGCATCCGCTGCGCCACCTCTATCCATGGCAAGGGCAACAGCTTCTGGTTGCTGAGGCGGGTGGTGACGACCAGCTCCTCGCCCGGGAAGAGCGATCTGGTGGAGAGGGTGCGTTCACAGCGGAGTCTGCGCAGGGAGAGCTTACTCCAGGCACGCGACACGCCGATGGTGGCGAGGGTGAGCCCGAGCAGGGTTACGATGGCCGGTTGTCTGAACCAGGCAGCGACTCCGATGAAGACCACAAGTACCAGCGCGGTGATGCGCCCGAAGAGATGTCCGGTCGCTTCGCTCGATTCATCGCGGGCTGCGGGCGTCGTCGCATGCGCTACTGCTGCCATCGTGTCAGGTATAGACCGCACAAGGCACGGTCTGCGCTGCTATCAAGCGGGCTCGCCGGGACACCGCTGCTCCCGGAACAACAGAGGCATGAGTGGAGGAGCCGTGGCTCTGATGCCGCAACTGCACATGGTAGCACAAGTTCGCCACGAAGCAAGTTGGTGGCCTGCGGGCGTTGTCCGGCGGCCTTGCCGCGTGGATTGGTGGGTCTGTGTGTATCGCGGGCCGCCGCCCGATACGTTTCGATAACGTGGCGTCAACTCTGCTACTATCTGCTGGCCCCGTGGGCGTTTTGGATGAGGTCGCTGCTGTTGCGGGCAGGCCACATTATTTGTGTGGCCGCGAAACCCGTCGCCGGCAGGATTTCACCGCATCCCACGATGGCTTGTATGAAGCAGAAAACGTGCGTCCGATGGACGATGGATGCAGGCTACGGGCGCACAGCGGCAAGGAGGTCACCAATTGGCACGACAGGCCAGGAAGGATGAGCAGCAGGCCGTGGTCTACGACCGGTCGCTCGGCGGCATGGTCCGTGACGCGACTCAGGGTTTCATATCCCTGAACGGCTTCTACACGCCGGATGATATCGAGGGTTTCGAGTACGAGCAGGACCTCGGCGATCCGGGATGCTATCCGTTTACCCGGGGCATCTACCCGCGGATGTACCGAGAGCGGCTGTGGATCAAGTCATTCATCGTCAGCTACAGCACACTGGAGGACACGAACCAGGCGTTCAAGGAGTACCTGGCGAACGGCCAGACGGGACTTCGGCTGCTGGCCGACCTGCCCATCCAGTCCGGGCTCGATCCGGATCACCCGTCTTCCTGGAATGCGATGCTCTGCGGCGGTGTCTCGTCGTATGCTCTTGAGACGTACGAGAAGATGCTCGACGGGTTGCCGATGGAGGATGTCGACTACGAGCTGGCGCACATGGGCATGTCCAGCTTCCTCTGTTTCTACGCCTACCTCGTGGCGCTGATGGAGAAACAGGGCCTGGACATCTCGAAACTGCGTGGCGCCTCCATCAACGATCCGTTCCGGTCGAAGATAGTCTACGGCTGCCCGGATTTCCCCACGGAGATCGACCGGCGTAT
>CAYNXN010000085.1:0-6773 GCA_964401175.1 uncultured Dehalococcoidales bacterium
GCACCCTTGACCTCGGCACGATTGAGGGGGTAGTGTGTTGGCAGCGCACGACGTGCTCCCTGTGGACGTACCAGTTAGCGTATCCTGGCGATTCTCCGTTCCTATACTGGGCACCGGTATGTACTAGATGCGGGACGGCTGGTTATATGCTGTGGGTTACCGCCAGGGCGTTGACGAGGTGAGACTATCGCCGGATTGACATACATAACCTGAGGAGTTATAGTTAGGAGTGTACTCGCTGTACTACTACGTGCGGGATAGTGGGCATTGTCCCTGCAAAGAGTGGCGTGATGGTCAGGATGGGAGCATAGCGCCTTCCATCGATGCGAGAATTGAGCAACTGCGGCAACATGGACCGAAGCTGCTGAACACCGAGATGATGTGTCGCGTGAAGGCGAAGAAGGCGAGTGAGCGCATCGATGGACTCTACGAGTTGCGCCACAAGGGGAAGAAGTGGAGGATTGCTGCACTGTACGTAGCGAAGAATCAGATGTTTGTTATGCTTTGCGGCTGGCGCAAGTACAAGCAGGTGCAGCCGGAGGACATTGCCATTGCGCGAGCACTGGCGCGTGAGTACTTGGGTTCCAAGAGGAGACTGCAATGCCTTTGAGGAGAGTTGAAAGCCCTGCGGAGCGGTTGAAGGACCCTGAGTATGCCAGGGCGTATGGAGAGGAGACTGCCAGGGCCAGTTTTGCCGTTTGCCTTGCGACGGCGCGAATTGGGGCTGGACTAACGCAGCAGGAGTTGGCTGAGAGAATCGGGAAGAGCCAGCCATACGTGTCGAAGCTTGAGAGTGGCGAGGCCAACCCGACTCTTGACACCATTGGCCGTATCCTCGCATGCGTTGGCAAGGAAGTGGCCTTCCAGGCGCAGCCGTTAGGAGAATCTCGGGATGAAGTGCCAACACAATCTCCCAATGTCCGTTCGTCTTTGTGGGATTGGGCATTCGCATGGCAACGATCGTTTGGATGGCTTGGCCGAGCTGATGCGTCCAGCTTGCTGTCCGCTAGGTCGCCTCTGCTTCTGTTCACGGAATCCGCTGACTCGGTCTTGAGTGGAACGGTCGCCGGTAGTCCGTCTCAGGTGTCGAGTGCCACTCAAGGAGGTGTGACCCAATGAAGCTCTCTACATCGATGAAGGAACTGATGATCAAAGAGATGGAATTTGCCTCCAAGAGCATGAAGGCGTCATCGAATGTGGCAGAGAAGATGTTCTACTTTAGTGCGGTGTACGGTGCGGTCGGCCGGGTTCTCAACTTCGAATATGAGCCGGAACTCTCGTTCATTCATCAGACAGTTCAGTTGGCGTACAACCAGGTCAACACACGGGTACTGAGCGTGATGGCCAAGCAAGACTTGGCTGTGGGACTGCCGGAAGGCTTGTTTGAACGGCTTGAGGAAGGCGTCGATCAGTTGATTGCACTGGTGAAAAAAGGCGCTCACTCCTATCCGGCTTTGGAGTACATCTCGCACGTAGCTTTCAGCACCACAGGGAACGGCTACTACCTGTATCTGAGGGGAGCACTAGAGTTGTAGGTGGTAGTTGGCGCGCCGTTTGCAGGCGTCCGACGAGCATCGCATCTTGCCGCCAAGGCCGAATGGTCCCTTTGGGGACACCTCACTTGTCTTCACAACCGCGCAGCTACCGACCGGCATGTCGACCTGCCGGGGCGCATTTCAGCCCCGATTCCAAACGCAACAGCGAATCAAGCGCGGTGTCCCCGGAATTCCCCAGTTTGCCTAGTAGTGAAGGACCACCCCCGGACGCCCCCAATGCGCAGGGGCCATGAGTCTCTGTCACGCCCACATCGTACCAAGAGCCGAGTCCAACGGCACATATTGACGCAGTGGCCCCGCGCAGGTAGAGTACCATTAGTCGCCAGTTCCCCGAGGCGGCGCCCAGCTATGGCGCTTCCCACGGCTAAGAATGATGTCGGTGGGAGCAGAAGACATGGCCAATCATCGTGTGCACCCGCACCAGACGAGTCTGCAGACATCAGCGTTCTGCCACAACGTTGGCCATCACCTCCGGTCCGCGATGTATGACACAGTGATCCTGCACGCGGACCTTTGTCTGCCTCCCGCGACAGAGACGAAGCAGTTGTAGGGATGGCATCGCAGTGGTAGCCAGAGGACAACCCCAGCCGACCAAGTCTAGATCCAACAGCATTGGGCAGTCTTCGATTCTGGGAACCCACCCTTCAGCTTCACATCCACTGGGTCGAGTACTCTCCGCCAACGACAGCGTGACGACCACCAAGGTGGCTCACCGCATGCTTGCCGAGAAACCGGGGGGCACGAATGGGACGGTAGAGTGCTTCCGCGGATACCTGCTGCGCCACCATGCGAGTCCTGAGGCACTCGAGAGCACCAGACAACACAACGAAGCCATGCAGCGTTTGGGGTTCGGCAGACAACAACAGCTACTCAAGCGCCTCCCAACTAATGCCAAGACACGGAAGGGAAACCTCGCTGAGATCGTCCTGGCTGAGTATGTCGTTGCAGCAAGCCGTGTTGCGCTCATGGTCTATCGCCTCCGCTACAACCCCAACGTGGATCAGTCCATGAAAGGGGATGACGTATTGGCCTTCGATTTGGACGCGAAGCCCGTCCGGGTGGTCGTCGGCGAGGCCAAGTACAGAGGCACTTCGAGCACTGCTGCGGTGGAGGAGATTGTTGACGGACTCAAGCGCTCGCACGCCGCTGGCGTTCCTGTCTCGCTTCAATTCGTGGCAGACCGTCTGTTCGAGTCGGGACAAGCAGGGCTTGCGAGCCGCGTCATGAGGTGCTCAGAGCTATTTGCGGCGGGGCGACTTCAACTTGACTACGTGGGGATGCTGATGAGCGACACGCATGCAGCCGAGCGGGTCAACGCCGCAACGCCCAAGTCTCTCCGTCGACTGGCGATGATCTCTCTCGGCGTGCATACCCCTGACGCTTTGGTAGCGGACTGCTACAAGGACTTGGAGTAGCTATGCCTATTCCGCTCGAGCAGGCGTTTTCGCTCCTCACCGCGCTTGAAACTCAAGAGTTCTCGCACCTCTTCGCCCAGGCGCACGCCAAGCATGTTCTTCGAGAGGTGCGAGAGTCCCCTTCCAATTTCCCCGGCTTCGCCACTGCACTTGATGACAAGGTGACCTTTGCCGCGTACGGCCTTCTAGCCGCTGGTTGCAGCATCATGGAACAGCAGAACCGGGGCGAAGGCGCTCCCGCAGTGGAACGAGCGGCATCCCTCATGGAGTACATTCATGGGCCGTCCGCAAACGACTCTCGTGAGAGCCGTTTCCACGTGTTCCTTGCCGCAATGGCATTCTATGCAGCAGGACAGTACTCACGTGCCTTCGTGGCAATCCGCGCAGTCGAACAACACACGCCAGCTGCGCAAGTGGTGGCGGCCTTCCTCCGAAAGGACCAACAGGACTTGATTAATCGGCTGAATCAAGTGCTGCTGGGTCCCATACCGTTGATCGAAGATCAGCTGCAACTAGACGAGTGGGCTATCACTGTCGCCATATCGCAGGCAGTCGCGTTCGCTTCTGAGTTCACATACACCGGCAACAGTGAGGAATTGAGTCGCGCTCGCGAGCGGCTCCAAGACGCCTCGATTGTCGCCGTGACGGGCAACCACCCAGCATGGTGGTGGATTGTCCGCCTTCTGCGACTCATGATGGAAGACCTCGCCTCGACATCACCATGGCAGACTCTTCCCCCGTATTTCGGACCACCTTCAAGGGTCGCTGTCGCACAGTACATTCGCCTGCTGGCATTCGCGAAGCCACCAGTGATTGAACTATGGACATCGCAACGCGCGGCATTGCCCTTGTGTCTAAATCGGGACAACGCAGGAGCGGTGGTCAATCTGCGCACTAGTTCGGGCAAGACCCGAGTCGCCGAGATTGCCATTCTGCAAACACTCCTGGCCGATTCCGCCGCACGTATCCTCTACTTGGCGCCCTTCCGTTCGCTAGCATTCGAAGTCGAGCGGACACTCTCCTCCACGTTTGCGTGGCTGGGCTACCAAGTGTCACATCTTTATGGGGGATCACGGGTGAGTTCTGTGGACAGTGAGCTCGCCGCGGATTCTTCAGTCATCATCGCCACCCCCGAAAAGGCTAGGGCAATTCTACGTGCGACACCGGGGTTGTTTGAGAACGTCAGACTCATCGTGGTCGACGAAGGCCATCTCATCGGCCCGACCGACCGGAATGTACGAAACGAGGTATTCCTAGATCACCTAAGAAGTCTCTGCAGAGAGAGCGGCGCCAGAATGCTGCTGCTTTCGGCTGTCCTTCCTAATCCTCAGGAACTGGCCGAGTGGGTGGCTGGCGACCCCGCTGCAGTCGCCAGTTCTACGTGGAAGCCTTCCGCAGAGCGACTAGGATTCCTACGATGGAATGGGTCGCATGTGAGACTGGACTGGCGCGGCGAGTTTCCATCGTTCAACCCTTCGTTCGTCGTTGCGAAACCTCTTGGGTTTGGGAGGAGGAGGAAGCCCTTTCCGAGAGACAAGAACGAGGCTGTCGCCGCGACTGCTGTGCGCCTTAGCGAGATTGGCCCCGTCATGATTTTCACGGGGAAAGCCAAGTCGGTCCCCGGACTGGCGGCGGCGGTCCTTCTCGCTCTCGGAGAGAAACCTGCGCCACATCCTTGGCCCAAGCATGAATGGATGGTCTTCGAGTCTGTCTGTGCAGAGGAGATGGAACCCAATGCAATCGTGCTCCAAGCCGCCCGCGCAGGAGTCGTCTGTCACAGCAACAAACTCACTCCTCACGTTCGTGAGGCACTCGAGTATCTGATGCGGTCGATGTCACCCAGAATCATCATCGCGACGACCACACTCGCCCAAGGAGTAAACATTGGCGTCTCATCCGTCATCATCGCATCACCTTACATGGACATAACTAGGATAAGCACACGCGACTTTTGGAATATCTGCGGGCGCGCAGGCAGGGCCTTCGTCGACGGCGAAGGCAAGATCCTGTACGCACTCGACGAAACCAAGAATGCTGAGGAAATCCGGAAGAACGAGGACATGGCGGAACAATACTTTCGTGGCAGCACCGGCGGACGCGTCGAGAGTGGGCTCCTCCGCGTCGTTCAGATACTGCGCCAACTTGCATTGGAAGCCAGCGTGGACTTCGACGTCCTCCTCGAACTCGCAGCCAACAACGACTTCTCTAGTATGGGAAGCGAGGGAGATGCCTGCGCCGACCTCTGCGACCTTCTGGACGATGAGTTGATGGCACTCGACACTGACCAAGCAGTGAATCCCGAGTCCGCTGACCCTTCTGAGTGGGTGGAGAGAGTGTTTAGACATTCGCTGGCGGCAATCCAAGCACGTTCGAAGGCAAGCGCTGGAGTTCGAGATGACGATGTCATTGCGTTTCTCAAGGCTCGCGCCACCTCAAACTTCCATCGTGTGCCCTTCCAGGCACGCAGGGCAATTGTGACATCAGGACTCCCGTTGAGTGTCGCCCTGACTGCCGACAAGAACCTGGATATATTCAGGAGGATTGCGGACGCATATGATGCTGGGGGGCATGAGTTCTCGGCGCTCTCGTCGGCAGTCGAGTCCCTCGAGAAGTGGGCTCGGACGCACGCAGCACAGTTGGCCAAGGGCATGCCAGATTCGGCAACAATGGACGCTTTGCGAGGCGGATGGCTTGGGGGAATAGGTCTGCGGGAACTAGCGCGAATCGCGGACGAGATTAATGACATCTGCAGAGAACTCTACGGCTATCAGCTGCCCTGGATCATTCACGCTGTGTCACAGCAGCTACGCTGTGCCGGAGAGTCCGACCGCGCCGACGCGTTCGCTGAGATTGCGCTCCTCGTGGAACTCGGTGTGCCAACGGACACTGCGGCGCGCATCGTCCTCGCAGGTGTTCGATCTAGAGTCGCTGCCACCGAGCTCTCGTCCTTGGACGTCGCGTTTGGTGTGACCGTTCCAGAAATCCGAGGCAAGCTGCGAGACCCGGAGTTCACTGGTCACATTCGCTCATCGGTATCCGCAGCAACAGCCGTCTGGCTCGATGTCATCGCTGCTGACAATACTCGCCTCAGTCGCCCCGTTGTTCCATCGTTCGCACCATTCCGAATCAGAGGCACGCCGCACACCCACACCCTGCATGCCAGGACGATTGGACGCGACCTGTTGTTGTCTTCAACGGATGGACAGACACGCATCCGGGTGAAGCCAAGTGAAGACCTCCCGTTTGACCGTGTCGCAAATGACCCCCGCGTCGCGTTCATCCGACGAGAAGACACGTGGCATGCGGCGATTCGAGACCCGAGAACCTCGATTCAGAGTCACGGTGGAGATGCGGACTGCTCTGCGTAGACGTCTTGTGAGTGATAGCCTAAAAAGCATCCACCCTTACGAGTGGCGTGATAATCGAAAAGTCACCCACCCTGGGTGCTCCGGTAAGCTACAGAGCGGTCTGTCAACCTGCGGAGGCGCCTCTCAGACCCGACTCCGAACGCAAGGGCGAATTACGTGTAGTGTTCCCGGAATTCCGATGCCCCACTCCTCCGTGTACCGTCTTGCGGCCATTCCGCATCCCCCTCTCCCTTCATCAGTCCACCTGAGGGCTCTCCAATTCACACTGGTGCTGATTCCGGGGGTAAGGTCAACACTCAAGCACCAGCGGGGGGCGTGCCGCGGTGCGGCTGACTGGAGATCTCAGCCCGAGGATGCGGTTGCTCAATCATCGTGTGCATGAACGCGATCGTGGCAGATGGTGCATAGTGTTGTGAGGTTATCGGCGGTTGTGT
>CAYNXN010000086.1:0-6762 GCA_964401175.1 uncultured Dehalococcoidales bacterium
TTCAGCACCACCTCCATCCTCATGATACTCCACCGGAGCCAAAGGCCTGCAAATCGCCCACGCGAGAAATATGGGGACACAATACTCATTTCCATGCCCAGCTATGAGTCGTGGTTGGGCTTGTTGCGGTCTTCACGAATGGCCTGTACGTCTCACTGAGGGATCAGTCGCGAAATGAGTGTAGTGTCCCCACATTTCCAGTATCTGCCCCGCTCCGATCATAGTGATACAGCAACGAAGGTACTGCGCAAACATGGTTACATTGGAGTCAATGATGCCAACGTGTTGGTGATACCGAAGATTGCCCAACGAGCCGTCGCAAAGGCTGGTTGTCATCACAGTGCGTGTTGTATAGTAAATGCATGAGTCAGACCATTGTGACCGAGAGGGGATTGAATCAGACGGCTGGCGCGTGCGCACCCGCGAGCATATTCGATGTCGCACAATACATCCTGGAAAGACAGGGACCGATGACCACCTGGAAGCTGCAGAAGCTCTGCTACTACTCCCAGGCTTGGTCTCTCGTGTGGGACGACATCCCCTTGTTCGAGGAGAGAATCGAGGCGTGGGCAAACGGCCCCGTTGTCCCAGCACTTTATGAGAAGCACCGTGGCCAATTCACCATCTCTAGAATCGGCGGACATCCAAGTGCCCTGGACAAGGACCAGAGAGAAACCATCGACGCGGTCTTGGCCACATATGGAGACAAGACGTCTCAGTGGCTCAGCGAGTTGACGCACGCTGAGGCCCCCTGGCAAGACGCGCGAACTCGCGGCGGACTTAGCCTTGGTGAGCGAGGGAATTCCGAAATCACCCTTGACGACATGGCCGAGTACTACGGGGGCCTGGTTGGCCAAGGGTAATCACAAACTCAAGAAGCCTGTATTTGGTCAGAGCCCCTCGACGGAGAAGGTCCCCAAGTTCTTGGGTTCCCCCAACATTGAAGACGCGTACATCGCGTGGCGCTTTGGAATGTCCGACACTGGCGGACCGTTCAGTTGTGCATCCCTGCAGCCCGAGGAGTGCCAGCGGCTGTGGGAGCGGTTGCGCGCGTTCGAAGGCATGAACGCGGCTCAACTCCAAGCTGCTGGAAGCCTGCACCCCGTTCCCCAGAGCCGCATGTCGCGGGCGGCCAAGGAACGTCTCAGGGAGATCAAGCTAGACGACGTCGATGGCTTGCACTCGTTTCATGTCACGGGAGCGTGTAGGTTCTGGTGCATGAAGCACCTCAACATCTTCTGCCTCCTCTGGTGGGATAGGAACCATGGTGTCTACCCAACTCCCAAGAAACACACTTAGTGGACGGGAGTTTGAGGGAAGCAACTGGAATTCCAGTGACAGTATGCTTATTGCGAACTCCACACCATCATTCATTTCACGGACAAACCGTGTGGCGACCGTCATGCCATTCAGCGAATCTCGTAGTTGAGCGTGGGAATAGGCCTGCTTCCACCGTGTCTTCAATCGTCATCGTTCGGCACGTTTCAACCTGCGAGCGGCCTCAAGACTGCGCCTCCAGCCGCGCCGGTCGAGAGCCTCTTTGCGACTGAGCAGTCTCTGACCCGGCAGGTCGTACTCGCAGACAATGCGCTGGTCGTTGCCGATTAGGGAAACGCGCACAACTCTCAGGGGAATACGGGGGCGCTCACTGAATGGCCTGGAATCTGGGGGGTTACCAAGCCGCAGCAGCCGACGGAACCAGACGCGGAGACCAGACTGCCTGTCCACCGTGGACCCGAGCCCGTTCAAGTGCCGCCAAAGCCTGTCAGCCTGCCGCTGCGACAGGCGGTGGGCAATCGTGATGTGGAACAAGAAGTCGGCGTCAGGCGTCTCGAACCGCTTGGGGCTTGGGCAGACGGCGGCGAGTCTACCCGCGAGCTCTCGACGGAATTCGATCAGCTCCTTGGATGGAACGATGCGGTAGAAGACAAAATGTCCATCCTTGCCCTCATCTCGGCCGAATCCATCAATCGTGCAGTCCAGACAACGATAGCCGTGGCACACCCGCACCAGGGCACGACGAGCAGCCGCCGTCTTGGCCAGCGAATCGATTTGCGGCGTGTATAGGGACAGGTGCGGCACACGGTGAACGTGTCTCGGCGGTATCCGACAACGCAACGCAGCTGACCATGCGGTCCGCTTGAGCCGCTCCTGCACTGGTCTCAGCCGCAATTCAACCAGCATCGCAATTAGCCTGGCCTCGTATCGCTAGTCCGGAGAATGCGGGCTCTTCCTCGTGTTACTACTCGCTGCCAAGTCTCCCTCGAGAGAGTGTCGATGAAAGAGAAGAGATGGATGAAAGCAGTACAGGAGCGACGGCTCCAAATCCGTTCAGTCAGCGTTTCCTTCCCCGGTCATCTCACTCTGGACATCATTAAACAACCTTTGAGCCAAGTACTCCGTACGCTCCGGAAACGCGAGGTACTCCAGCATTGTGAAATGGTGCGCCTTGGCGACGATGTTGCGCGGAAAGCGACACACTCGCTCATTGTACAACTGCACCACCCGGTTGTATTCGAGACGAGCACCCCGCAACCGTCTTTCAACTCCCGAAGCCTTCCGCATCAACGTCACGTGTAGGCGATCGGCCCTCACTTGCGGATATCGTTCGATGACTGCCTGCAACTTCAGGATGCTGGACTCTACTTCGACAGCCTGTCGTGCACGTTCGTTCAAGGGAAGTTCTTTGCTCCAGCCGGCTCCTCTGGCTTCAATCACCTCACGAAGGGTCTTGTACTCATGAATATCGTACTTCTTCACGATCTGCGCCTCAGCCACCAGGTGGTCGACCCGTTCCTGCATGATGATGTCTATGTCCGCAAACTTGCGTTGGGCACGGTTCAGCCAGTACTGGAACTTGTTGTAGATGACCACCCAACTTCGAATGGCTACGGCAACCAGTACTAGGATGAGTACACCAACTGCGACTAGGACGATATCCCCTGTAGTCACGACTCCCTCCTGATTACACGTCGAAGTAGTCTTTAGCGCTAATGCGTTTTGGCTTGATGTCTGATTCGAAGTAACCGATCATCTGTTTGATTGCCTCCTGTTTGGAGCGCAATCGGTGCACCAGTTTGTATATCTCGACAATGCGGTCTTCTTCGTCATTCAGATCGATCTGAATCTTTGCCATAGTACTGCCTCAACACACCATGCTATACACAATACTATCATGATATATCATGTTATATTCCCTCTGTCAATACTCGCTACCAGAGATGCTCTGGAGAAGCAAGTGTGATCTGGAAGAATCCCGCTTCCACACTGGACTGGCGCCAGCTCTCCCCTACCTCACACAAGAGCAGCGCGCGTGGAGAGATAGGGCGACAGTATTCTCATGCTAACAGCCATGCCCTCACGGCACGTACGGACCGTTCGTGACCGACAGGCAGCGGGCCAACGGCGCGCGTAGCTGGGAGGAGAAGTGAGGTTACGGTCACCGCATTTCTCTGCTCGCTCCCACCCCACGGTCCGTGCCATAATATGTACTTCACGCGCGGCGGTAGTACGGACCCCGTGCGGAGTTCTATGCGTCACGAAGGAGCACCACAGATGGAAGAGAGCACGCCCAGGATACTGGTGGCGGAGGCAATCGCCGAGGACGCGATTGAGATTCTCAAGACGGCCGGTCAGGTGGACATCAAGAAAGGTCTGCCGCCCGAGGAGCTGAAGGGCATCCTCGGCGAATATGATGCACTGGTGGTGCGGTCGCAGACCAAGGTCACCGCGGACCTGTTGTCCAATCCCGGCAAGCTGCGCATCATCGGTCGCCCCGGCGTGGGCGTGGACAACATCGATGTCGAGGCAGCATCGAAGCACGGCATCGTGGTGGTGAACTCCCCGCTGGGTAACACCGTTTCGACCGCAGAGCACAGCGTCGCGCTGATGATGTCGCTGGTGCGCCAGATACCGAAGGCCCACGGCGAACTGAAGGGCGGCAAATGGAACCGCTCTCTCAAGGGCATCGAGCTGCGCGGCAAGACCCTCGGCGTGGTCGGCCTCGGCAAGATAGGCTCCCAGGTAGCCGAGATGGCGCGCGGACTCAAGATGAATGTGATTGCCTACGACCCGTTTGTGGCGCAGGAGTGGGCCGACCGGATAGGCGTCACGATGATGGAGCTGGACGACCTGCTGAAGCAGGCTGACTTCGTCACGCTGCACCTGCCCCTGTCCCCCAACACGGAGAAGCTGATCGACGCCTCGAAGCTGGCGCTGATGAAGCCGACCGCGATGCTCATCAACTGCGCACGCGGCAAGCTGGTGGACGAGCAGGCGCTGTATGAGGCACTTGAGAAGGGTACAATCGCTGGCGCGGCCATCGATGTCTACAGCGCGGAGCCAGCGGTCGACAACATCCTGGTGAAGAGCGACAAGGTGGTGGTCACACCTCACCTCGCCGCCTCCACGGTTGAGGCTGAGCGCAACGCCGGCACCGATGTCGCCAGACAGGTCGCGGACGTGCTCAGGGGTCTGCCACCCGCAACTCCGGTCAACGCGCCCATCATCCCGGCGGAGCACATGGCGCTGCTGAACCCGTTCATGGACGTGGCGATGAAGCTGGGCAAGGTCGTCGCCGGCATCATGGAGGGGCAGGTGAAGGAACTGACCATCCGCGCCCAGGGCGAGATCGCGACCGTGGCCGTCGACCCGCTCAAGGTCGAGGTGCTGCGGGCATTGCTGGGCACCACCATCGAGGAGCGCGTCACCATCACCAACGCGGACGCCATCGCCAGGGACAGGGGCCTCCGCTTCAGGGAGGAGAAGGACACGGACGCTGGCAACTACGCCAGCTCCCTCATCGTCGAGGTCGTGACACAGAAGGGCAAGACCTCAGTCTCAGGCACGTCTTTCCAGGGTCGCACGTACCTGACAACGGTGAACGACTACATCCTGCAGATAGAGCCACAGGATGTGGCCATGCTCTTCACCGAGCATGTGGACAAGCCCGGCATGATCGGCCTCGTGGGCATGGTGATGGGGCGGAACAACATCAATATCTCGCAGATGCAGGTCAGCCTCGGTGCGCACGCCGGCGGCACCGCCATGATGGCGCTGTGCCTCAGCCAGCAACTGCCGGAGGATGTCTTCCAGCAGGTCCTCGGCATAGAGGGCATGCTCAAGGCGAAGACCGTCGTGCTGAAGTAGCAGCCATCCATAGACTCATTGCAGGGGGCGCCAACGGCGCCCCCTGCCTCGTTCAGGCGGCCCGGCGACGCGGTGGTCTTCCATTCGGCCGGGACCGCGCCGTTCGCTGCAGCAATGAACTCATTGACAGAGGCAACTGCTTGCTGCCATTCTTCCGGCCGGGAGATGCGCCATGCGTGAAGACCCATCGACTGACGCTGACGCGGTGCGTGCCGTGCTTCGTTTCAACCGATACTGCGCACGCCACCTCACATCGCCCGGCGGACGGTTGCAGCCCGGGTTCTCGCCGACCGCGGCGCGAGTCCTCTGCGAATTGGCGCAGCGCGATGGGCACACAGCCAGCGAGATCGGCAGACTGCTCGACATCAATACGGGATACCTGAGCCGCATCCTGAATCAGTTTCAGAAACGAGGCTTGCTGTCCAGAGCCGCCTCAGCCCGCGATGCGCGCCGCATCCTGCTGACATTGACACCGGCGGGCCGCGCCGCCTTCGAGGAGCTTGAGCGGACATCGAAACAGCAGGCGGCGGTGCTGCTGGCGCCGCTGACGGCCACACAGACTCAGGAATTGCTGCAAGCGATGCGTACCATCGAGCAACTCCTGGAGGCGCCAGGCAGGCAGGCCGAGCCGTACGTGCTGCGCCCGCACCGAATCGGCGACATCGCCTGGGTGGCATCCCGACAGGGGCTACTGTACGCACAGGAATACGGTTGGAACGGGGAGTTCGAGGCATTCGTAGCCGAAATCGGAGCCCGCTTCATTCTCGGCTACGACCCATCCCGGGAATGCTGCTGGATCGCCGAGCGGTATGGCGCCATCGTCGGCTCCGCCTTCGTCGTTCGCGAATCGGATGAGGAGGCGAAACTGCGCATGCTCTACGTGGAGCCAGCGGCGCGACGGCTTGGCGTCGGGAGCAGGCTGGTAGCCGAGTGTATCGCTTTCGCGCGGAAGAAGGGCTACCACAGGCTCACGCTGTCGACCAACGATGTGCTCGTCTCCGCCCGCCGTATCTACGAGGCCGCGGGCTTCAGACTGGTGCGCGAGGAGCCGCACCACTCGTTCGGCACGGACCTGGTGGGACAGTACTGGGAGCTGCCGTTGTGAGCGGAGATTCATCCCCGGAACCGCGCACCGAGAGAACGCTCCTCCGGCAACCGGGTGTGCACCACACATAATGGAGGCGAAGGCAAGATGCAGTCGATACCGCATCCGTGGCATTACGACGAGCGCAGACAGGTCGGCACCGACTACGCCGATGAGGCGAACGTGATCGCTTACGACGCGAGGATGCAGCGCTTGCGCAATATCCCGCAGGAGGTGGAGATCGCGGCGCAGGCGCTCTCGCTTCCCCCGCATGTGGCGATATGGGAGATAGGCTGCGGCACGGGTGAGATGGCGCTCGGACTGGCCTCCCGCTACCGCCAGGTGTATGGCAGCGACGTCAGTCCGGCCATGCTCGCGCTCGCCCGGCGAAAGGCCAACGAGCGAGGCATCAGCAACGTCAGCTTCGAGGAGGGGGGCTTCCTCTCCGGCTTCATCCCGCCCGAGCCGGTTGACGGCGTCGTGGCGCAACTGGCGTTGCATCACCTGCCGGACCTGTGGAAGCTCACCGC